>DASSKX010000616.1:0-4179 GCA_035689925.1 Acidobacteriaceae bacterium | reverse complement strand
CGCGCTGATCTCCTGCTTCGCCAGGCGCCCGCGCGACTTCGAGTACGCCAACTCGCCCATCTGGTCCAGCAACAATTCCTGATCCTCGAGCGCGACAGGCGACCCGATGAGCATCCCTTGCAGGTTCGGATTGTTGCCCATCCACAACTCCGCGCCGAAGTTGCTGCGCATCGGAACGAAGGCGTGAAACGCCAGCGCATTCCGAACAATCCACGGCACAATGCACGCCAGGCACAGCACCGCGGCGAGCACAATCCGTGGGATCTGCCGTCCGAGCTGCCGCGTCCCCTTCAGAATCCATATCCCGCAGAAGGGAAGAAACACCGCGATCGAAGCGCTGCTCAGCGTGATCAGGCCCCACAGCAGTCCAAAGACTGCCCACCGCTTTGTCGTTGCCGGATCGTCCTCCGCTGGCCCTCCGATGTTCCTCATGCGCAGTGCGAGAACCAGGATGCAGCTGAAGAGAAACGCTGTCAGCGACATCTCCCAGACCCACTTCACCGCATACTGCATCGCTGCCGGATACAAGGCCCAGATCCATGCCGACCAGATAGCAACGCGCCGGTTGAAGCAGCGGATCGCAATTTCCCAGGTCGACCACGCCGTCAACGCCGAACAGATGCAGTTAAACGCAAGAATCACCCACGCCGAAAGCGGCGTATAGACACCGAAGACTTTGAAGACTCCCGCCAGAATCAGCGGGTACAGCGGCGTGACCCAGGCGGTGGGGCCGCTGGGATGGTCAAACGGATTCGCATAGCCATGCCCCATCGCCAGCGACCGTGCAATGCGACCCATTTCCCACCCAAACTTAAAGTGCTCCTCGAATGGAGAAATGCGGTAGAAGTGCCCCAGCGTCATGGCCAGCAGACGCAGTCCAAGCGCCACCCAGAAAATGACCCAGGGAAACCGCTCCAGTTGGGTGATGCGTCCGGCTGTTGCTGGTGCCGTCGAAGTCATGACAGCCATTTGAGCACTCGGATGATTCCCATGGACGCCGGCTTCGAGTGTGCCGAGACATCCTTGCGTGACTCGATCTCCTTGCGGCGCTGGTTGTAGTACATGTAGGCCTCGGTCAGCATCTCGGCGTTATCCCGCGTCGGATGCCAGCCGAGCTTTGCTTTGATCTTCGACGTGTCAAAGATGAAGTCCTCGGCAATCATCCGGTAGTGGTACGGACCAAGCTCCGAGAGATGCAGTGCATGAGCGAGTCGCATCGCCGCGAGTGTCGGCCCCTTCGGCAGCGACCGCACCCGCGAGCGGCTGCCCGCCTTGCGAATGACCGCCTCGTAAACCTCGCGCAGCGTCTGCACATTGTCGGAGCCAACGTGGAATGTCTCCGATCCTCCTGTGCCCAGCGCCAAAAGACACGCTTCCGCCAGATCCAGCGCGTAGACAAACTGATAGCGGTTCGACCCCTCGCCGACCACCCACACCGTCCGACCCTCGTCGATAAACTCGAACAGGATCGCCAGCAGACCGAGACGCCCGCCGCTGATGATGGTCGGGCAGCGCAGCGTGACAACATCCAGATCGCCACTGTACTCGGCCAGCAACTGCTCGGCAGCGAGCTTCGACTGCCCATAGAGTTCCACCGGCACCGGAGGCTCGTCCTCCCGTACCGCATGACCCAGATTCTTTCCCCATAGGCAATTCGTCGAGATGAAGATGAAAGGGCGGACCCCGTGTCTCCCTGCAGCCTCAGCCAGCACGCGCGTGCCGTCCACGTTGGACGTCCAGAGCATCCGCTCGTCCACGCCTCCGTGGGCCAGCATCGCGGCCGTATGAAACACCGCGTCAAAGCGCCGCGATGCAAACACAGATTCCACCAGTGCGGAGTCGCGAATATCCCCGCAAATATTGGTGAGCGCTGGATGCTGATCCGTGTCCGCGACCAGATCGATATTCGTGACCGAATACCCTTCGTCCAGCAGCTTTCGCTTCAGAATGCCGCCGAAAAACCCCGATCCACCGGTAACAAGGACGTCAGGCATGACGCTCGACAGCGGACGCACAGGCGGACTCGGGAGCAGTCGTCACGAAGGGGGAATTGAACAGCGAAGCGATACGAATACGCACTGACGAAATTATAGCTTTCCGGTTTCCCGGGCAGCTTCTTCCATGTCGGCCATCAGGGACTCGGCGCTCAGCTGATCGGCTCTGCGCAGGTTGGGGAAGAACACCGCCCACAGCCCGGTCACGACCAGAGATCCGATCCCGCCAATCACCACCGCACGCACCGCTCCCCACCATTGCGCGGTGACGCCGCTCTCGAACTCCCCGAATTCATTCGACGCGCCCACGAACAGGGAATTCACGGCCGACACGCGCCCTCGCATGGCTGCCGGTGTCGCTAACTGGAGGATCGAGCCCCGGATCACAACCGAAACCATATCCGACGCCCCCACCCCGTAGAGCGCCGCCAGCGACAGAGGCAGGTTGCGCGACAAGCCGAACACAATGGTTGCCGCCCCAAAGATTGCCACGCAGATCAGCATCTTCGCCCCAGCCCGGTGCCCAATCGGACGAATCATCAGCCAAAGCGAGACCGTCACCGCACCCAGCGCGGGAGCAGCGCGCAACAGCCCCAGGCCGCGCGGCCCAGCGTGCAGAATGTCCTCCGCGAAGATGGGCATCAGCGCCACCGCGCCACCCAGCAGCACCGCAAAAAGATCCAGAGAGATGGACCCAAGCAGCACCTGTGTCTTCGCCACATATCGAAACCCGGCGAGCAGCACGTCTTTCGAGATCGCGCGGTGTTCCATCCGGCCCGGCCGCACGCGCAGCGAGCCGACCAAAACCAGGAAGACCAGCACCGTAAAAAACGTGAACAGGTAGACGAGACTCGCCCCGTGCAGGCGCTCGTGGAGCGGCAGCGTGAACAGCACACCACCCAGCGCGGGTCCAACAAAGTTGGCGATCTGAAAGATCGTCGCGCCCCAGGTCACCGCATTCACAAAGTGCTCCGTCGGCACCAGGTGCGGGATCAACGCCGAACTGGCCGGACCGGAAAACGCGCGTCCCATCCCGACGACAAACAGAAGTGCAAAGATCGGCCACACGTGATGAATGCCGGTCCACGCGAGCCGAAACAGCATCAGGCTGCACACCGCCTGCAGCGAATAACAGACCAGGATCACCTGTCGCCGGTCGAATCGGTCGGCCACGTGCCCCGCCGGCAGAATGAACAGAAGCCCCGGCAGGAACAGCACCAGCCCGGTATAGCCCAGGTCGATTGCCCGGTGCGTGATTTCGTAGACCTGCCATGCCACGCCAAGCGCCTGGGCCTCCGCGCCGATAATCACCGTCACGCGCGCGAGCTGATAAAGAACAAAATCTCGGGAGAGAAATGCAGCTGTGGGCTGGGCCATCCCTGCCTACATTTATAACTGCACCCGCAGGAAAGCCGCGCTCCACCACTGTGAATCGCGGAACAGTTAGTCTGATGCGTGGACGCCTTTTCGCCAGAAGCACAAAGCGCTGCTGCCGATCTGCCCATCGGGGAGTCCACTGCGGAGCCCGGACTCCTTCACGAGGGTTTGCGCCCGGCCCGCGCAGTTGCTGCCGTCGTGCTGTGCGCGATCTTCGCGTTCCTCACGCTCTACGTCACGCAGCCCCTGCTGCCCATGCTCGAGAGCATCTTTCACGCCTCGAAAGCAGCCGTGGGCCTGACCGTCAGCGCCTCCACGATGGGAGTGGCGCTGGCCGCTCCCGTATTCGGCACACTCACCGAGCGCCTCAGCCGCAAGCGCGTCATCGTCTGGTCCGCCGTTGCAGTCGCTGTTCCCACGCTGCTTGCCGCCACCTCCCCGGGCCTGCATGCGCTCATTTTCTGGCGCTTCCTTCAGGGACTCGCCTTGCCCGGGATATTCGCCACCGTGATCACCTACATTGGCGAGGAATGGGAACGCCACTCCATCGCACTCGTCATGAGCATTTACGTGAGCGGCACCGCGCTCGGCGGCTTCCTCGGGCGCTTTCTTACCGGCCTCGTAGCCGAGAAGCTGAACTGGCGCTGGAGCTTCGTCCTCCTCGGCACCCTTACCCTCCTCGGCGCCGCGCTTATCACTCGCTGGCTGCCGCAGGGCCGCCATCGTCCGCCACCACCGCCCGGCCACGCCACCGGCCTCAGTGCACTCTGGATCGCGCTGCGCCACTTCAGGAACGCCCGGCTCCTGG
>DASSKX010000615.1:0-3024 GCA_035689925.1 Acidobacteriaceae bacterium | reverse complement strand
CTCCCAGCTGGAGAAGGACGTGTCCCGCGTTCCGTCAACGAAGAGGAACGGGTCCGGCAAAGGCCGGATAATGGGGAGCTGCGCGAACGGTGGGAAGGTGGGCGCCGGATAACTCGCGCCGGTATTCTCAACGCCGTACACCAGTGGAGTGCTTGCGTCGCCGGACGTATTCTCCTGACAAAATGCCGCCGGAGCCGCGGCGGATACAAACACCAGCAGAGCCAGCGAAGAGGCTCCTCTCAGGATCCAGCCGAATCGGAAATATTGCATGAGTCCTCCCTGTGGGGGCAAGGGGATTTCTCCCGCTGGCCAGGTTAACGGAGAAAACGTGCTCCGCGCCCGGCCGCGAGATTCGGTCCGCACGCGCCGGATGCAGACGTGGTACACAACGGAGATAACTTGCGAACCACAACTGCGCCTGCTTAGTTCGCGCCGCAAACTATATTCAGCGGGCATCCTCGATGTCAAGAGATATGCCCCGGGCATACCGCATCCCGGGATAGATTGTGGGCGCGCGCTGAACAGCGGGCGCCCACAATTGTTGTCTCGGATTCGCTATATCGTTCGAGCCGCGTACTTAAGCCGGCGTGGATAAGAAAGGCCGTTCACTTGCCTTAGTGCCACTCGTCGGCACTAGGTCCATAGATGGCGGGAACCTTACTTTCGAGCAGGCGCAGGTAGACCGTGAGCTGCCCGCGGTGGTGGGCCATATGGCTCAGCGCACCGTCGCGAATCTGGCAGTAGCGCGGGCCTTCCGTCAGAACCTGCTCGCCCATCTTCAGACGCCAGGGTTTCATCAGGTGCTCTTCGGTCGTGTTCCGGAGGGCGCGGCGGGAAATGGCCAGACCTTCGTCCAGCAGACGAAGCAGTTCGGCGCGCGTTGTGACAGCATGTGTGCGAAAGGTCGCGCCTTCGCCGTTGAGGTCCGTTTCATCGTTGTCGATCATCATCGCGACCCAGCCCGGCATCGAGGCGACCAGCGCCGATAGATAGCCGAATTCCATGGACCGTTCATGGGGCTTGAATGCGTTGTGACCTTCCGGAACGCGTTCGATGGCTTTGCGAGTGGACGCGGCTTCAATTTCCAGTTGCTCAAGAAAGAACTGCTTCAGATCCATCAGGGATTCTCCGGCAATCAGGATGACGGCTGATGTTCATGATGCGGGAGCAACGAATCCAGTACAAGCAGGATGCCCCCGATCACGATGCAGGAGTCCGCCACGTTGAAGTCCGGCCAGTGGTAGTGCACGATGTGGACCTCGAGGAAGTCGGTGACCACGCCGAATCGGATGCGATCCCAGAGATTGCCGATGGTGCCCCCAAGGATGAGCGCCAGCGCAACCGTCGTAGCCGAGAGCCGGCGTCCGATGCGCAGGATGATGATCAGGATCACCACGGCAGCGACAATGGAGAACCCGGCGAGAAGCTTGTGCGTCAGGCCGGGATTCGGCGAGTCAACGAAGAGCGAAAAGGCTGCACCCGGGTTGAGTACGTGCGTGATGCGGAAGACACGCGGGATGACGGTGATCGCGTCGCCTTCCTCAATGTGATGACTGACCCAAAACTTGGTGAGGCGATCGACGATGATGACGAGCGCAGAGATGAGCAGGAGCCACGGACGGCGATCCTTCATTGGCCGTCCCTGAAACCGATTTGCGTCAGCGCGTCGGCGCAGCGCCCGCAGACATTTTCCCAGGGGCCGAACGGACGCACGTGCTGCGGAGAATCGTTGCTGTAAAAGTTCCAGCAGCGGTTACATTTTGTGCCTTCAGCAGGAGCGGTGGCGACCAGATCGGCGGGAGCGCGAACGGCATCCACGATCGCTACCTGCGATACGTTCAGCAGCTCTTTCAGATCGCCGGCATGGGCGGAGAGGAATGCGTAATCGCCATTCTTGCCGGCGAGCGTCACCTTTGCTTCCAGGCCCTTGCCGATCTTGCCGGCCTTGCGATCCGCTTCCAGCGCCTTGAGCACTTCGTCGCGGAGGAGCAGAAGCCTGCGCCACTCGTCCAGAAGCGACGCATCTGCGGCACCGAGTTCGTCTGCTGTGGGGAAGAGCGCGAGGTGCACGCTTGTGGGGCGGCCCTCCACTTTGGGCAGATACTGCCAGACCTCGTCGGCGGTGAACGTGAGGATCGGCGCCGCCAGCCGAACCAGAGCTTCCGTGATCCGCCACAGCACCGTCTGCGCGGAGCGGCGCTCGCGGCTTGTGGGCGCGAACGTGTAGAGGCGGTCCTTGAGAACGTCGAGATAAAAGGCGCTCAGGTCGACGATGCAGAATTCGTTCACCGCGTGGTAGACGCGGTGGAACTGGAAATCGCCGTACCAGCCGCCTTTGCCGTCCGCGCCACAGATTTTCTCGACGAGTTCGCGGCAGCGGGCCAGCATGTAACGGTCCAGCGGCAGCAACTGATCGTCCGCGATCGCATCCCGAGCGGGGGCAAACCCGGCAAGATTGCCGAGCAGGAATCGGAAGGTGTTGCGCAGCTTGCGGTAGTTGTCCGCGAGCCGCTGCATGATGTTCTCGCTGTTCACGACGTCTTCACGAAAGTCGACGCTGGCGACCCAGAGGCGCACGATCTCCGCTCCGAGACGGTCGGCGATGTCGACCGGATCGACGCCGTTGCCGAGAGACTTGGACATGGCGCGGCCCTGCTCATCCAGCGTCCAGCCGGCGGTGCCGACCATGGTGAACGGCGCGGCATGCTGCTGGTCGACGCCCACGCACGTGAGCAGCGAGGTGTGGAACCAGCCGCGGTATTGATCGCCCCCTTCGAAATACATCTGAGCCGGCACTTCCAGCCCCGCTTCCGCATCGAGCACCGCATACCAGCTGACACCGGAGTCGAACCAGACATCCAGAATGTCGGTTTCGCGCCGAAATTTGCCGCCCTTGCATTGGGAGCACTGCGCGTCCTTCGGGAGCAAGGTATCCGCTGTGTCGGACCGCCACGCCTCCGCGCCTTCTTTCTCGAACAGTCCGACAACACGTCGGTTGAGCGCGGGATCGTTCAGGGGCGTATG
>DASSKX010000614.1:0-3251 GCA_035689925.1 Acidobacteriaceae bacterium | reverse complement strand
CGAGCCGCCACCGGCTGTGCAGCCACTTCCGTGGGAGGAGGCGCATGATCCAGCCCCAGTTCGTGCCGGAGATCGCCCAGCGTGTTCACCCAGTCGAGCGCCTCATCGTCAATCGTCAATCCCAGTTTCTGCTCCAGCTCCGACTGCAACTGCACCCGCCCCAGGCTGTCCAGCCCGAGGTCCTCGGTCAGCCGCGCCGAATCCGTCGCGTTCGGTGCCGTCGCATGACTGATCGAGAGAATCAGCGCCACGAGCGGATCGTGATGTGCACCGGCGCCATCTTCCAAACGCTGCGCATTCACCCATTCCGTCACCTTCGGACGGCGAATCTTCCCCGTCGACGTACGCGGAAAATCCAGCTCCGGCCACAGCCGCCACTGCCGTACCTGCTGATATTCGGCGAGCTTCTGATTCGCGGCAACGACGGCCTGCTGTGCCTCATCCCGCGAGCCATGAAAGAGCAGTACCGCGACGGGCTCTGTTCCCGCCGTGGTCAGCAGAGGAACCACGGCCGACCCCTGCACGCCGGGTTGCGCATCCAGGGCCGCCTCCACATCTTCGGGGTGAATATTCAGCCCCGACGGCGTCACAATCACCTGGCTCTTGCGCCCCACAAAGTGGAGTTGCCCCTGCTCGTCGCGCTGCGCCAGATCGCCGGTCGCGAGCCACTCCCCCTCGTTCTGCTGCATGCGGCCTTTCTGCCACGTCGCCTGCGAAACCATCGCGCCGCGCACCAGGATTTCGCCCTCGTCGGTGATGCGCACGTCTCGTCCCGGCAGCACTTTGCCGATCGTCCCTTTGCCCGGCTTGAACGGATGATTCAGCGTAATGAGCGCCGATGTCTCCGTCATCCCATAGCCCTGGATCAACGCGAAACCTAGTGTCGTCCAGAAGCTTTCCAGTTCAGACGGCAGCGACGCCCCTCCGCAGACGAACGCCCAGAATTTGTAGCCGAACAGTCGGTGTATTCTCCGCAGCCGCCACCACCGCGTCCACACCTTCTCCCCCGCGACCGCTTCCATATCGCCAGGCAACTGCGGGTCCAGCGCCAGCAGGTGCGCCCGCAGCAGATCGAGCACGCGCGGTACCGAGCACACCACCGAGATGCGCTCGTTGTGAATGGTGTCAATGAGCCGCTGTGCCTGCAGCCGACTCTCGAAGTGCACCTCCGCCGCCATCAGCGGCGGGATCCACAACGCCATGAACTGCCCGAACACATGGCTCAGCGGCAGCGTGTGCAGAAAACGGATCGGGTGAAAGACGCGCTCGTAGTTCAGGTACTTCTGCATCTCCCGCTCAATCGGATCGAGGCTGGCCAGCACGTTGCGATGCGTGTGGACAATCCCCTTCGGCTCTGCCGTCGTACCGGAAGTGAAGAGAATCTGAAACGGCGTGTCGAACATGAGCCCAGGCTCGCGCACATCACCCGAAACCGGTGCGCCTAGTGTCGACCCGAACTCCTCAAACGCAACCTTCGCCAGATCGGCCGGCAATGCGCGCAGCAACTCCCCATCGCCGACGATCAGCCGCGGTGTCGTATTCGCAATCACGCGCTCAGTAAAATCCGCCGCTCCCGCAGGATCGAGGGGAACCGCGATCACCCCCCGCTGCAGACACCCAAAGAACGCGCCCATCCACTCGAGCCCGTTCTGCCCCCACAGGACAACGCGCTCGCCCATCGGGATCTGGCGCCGGATTAGCTCCGCGGCAAACCGGTCCGCCAGATTCGCCAGTTCACTCCAGCTCGCAGCATATTTGCGGTTGCCGCGATGCGTAACGAATGCCCTGCCATCGCCGTGACGGCGGAAATCGTCCAGGAACGTGGCAAGGTTCGTGCGCATACGCCTGCCTTTCAGGCTATAAGACCTGGCCGCTGGAATCGCGCGCCTGCAGACACTTTCAGATGTGTCCCGATGGCCGGCTCACATTCATCGACTTCGGCGCAGTCGCATGCGTTCCGCTCGCTGCGCCACCCCGAAATCCCAGGTCCCCCCTGCTACCGCTCTACTGCTTCCCCGGCAGCCCCGACGTGATCATATGCAGCCCCGTCGCCGGCCAGTGATCCACCTGCGCATCCACATTGGGAGCCAGCGCACAATCGGTATTCGTCACCGGCGTCACATCGACATTGAATCCATCCACGACCACCAGTGGCATGTCACCCTTTAAGTCCCCCAGCGATGCATCGATGTGGATCGTTCGGCTCTCTCCCTGCCCGAGCCAGATGTAGTTATCCGAATAGAACACCGGCAGCACCCGCTCTCCCGTGCTCTTCCGCCGCAGTTGCACATGTGCCAGCAGCGCCAGCGTCTTTCCAGGGTTCGTCAGCGTGACGTCCAGCCCCAGCCGCCCGTTCGCATCATGTCGCGCGAGGGTGCCCGTGAGCTTCGCCGTCGGCAGCGCGTTCAGCGGCGACAAATCGTTTCCCTGTGACGGACTCGGCTTCCAGTACAGATTGCGCGAGACCACCTGCCCCTGCGCATCCTTCAGTTCCATCTTGATGAAGTACACCGGCGGCAAGCTCTTCGGCAGCGGCGTCGGCCCGAGGTCAATCGCCGTATCCGCAGCACCCGCGACCGGGATGTCCTTCTCCACGCCCGGCTGCCACAGCCCCAGCGTCGATTTCCCCGGCGCGCCGCTCGGCGGAAACTGCGTCCAGAACCCCGGCCCCGACAGCACCGCCACATGCGCCGTATACCCCTCGAGCGCGTGCGGCAGATTGTTAATCACCTCCAGCCGCCCATTCGCCTCATTCATCTGAATATGCACCGGCTCGGCCGCCGACTTCACCGCGTACAGCGACGAGTTCGGCTCCAAATCCCACGCATAGAGCTGCCACACAAAGCTCGGCTGCGCCGGATTACTCATCCACGTGATGATCCCGGTATCCGGAGCAAACAGCCGCGCGTTGCGCCCTTCGTACATCGCGCGAAACGCCTCGTAATTCATCAGCTGCGCCTTGCGCACAAAATCCGCGAGATTCGCAATCCGCCCATAGCGACCCGCCAGCACATACGGATACTGATCCCCGTGCTGGGCGCCCATGGCCAGATCGTGCTCGGCCCAGTCATCGTTGATCGTCTCCCAGTCCTTCTCCGGCATCATCGCGTGGATCGACTCAATCGTCGGCACCGACACGCTGCCCGTCTCCGTCTTGAACGGCGCATCCGGCACATAAAACGCCTCCGGCTCGCGCCAGTAGTACGGCCCGTGGGAAATCACCCCGCGCCCCGCGGTCGAACTCGGCTGAT
>DASSKX010000613.1:0-3393 GCA_035689925.1 Acidobacteriaceae bacterium | reverse complement strand
GGGTATGCATCGGCGGCGCTGGAGGGCGGATTGACGATCGGCGTACGGGGATCCTTCGTCAGCTCTGCCGTGAACGCAGCAATCGCAGCAGTCGCTCCAGCAGCCGTGGGCTGCACAAACTGACCGGCAGCATTCTGCATGGCAACCGTCGGCAGATGATTCTGCTGCGCGTAGCTGAGCTCGACGTAGCCGATGCCGCCCGGCGTATTGCGGATGTTGCCGGTGACGCCTTCGCTTCCTTTCCCGCCAATGCCCACGGGCCAACTCACCGCGGAGCCCTTGCCGACCTTTGACTGCCAGTCGGGGCTGACGGCCGCCAGATACGTCGTGAAAATCGAAGTGGTGCCGCTGCCGTCAGAGCGATGCGAGATGACGACGGGCAGATTGGGCAGCTTCACGCCCGGGTTATCCTTCGCGACTTTCGGATCGTGCCAGCTCTTGATAGTGCCGAGGAAGAGTCCCGCCAGCGAGTTCGCGGAGAGGTGGAGAGGCTCGGTCAGGCCGGGGAGATTGTAGGTGATGCAGACGGGACCGGCGCTCTCGGGAATCTGAACAACGGGCGCCATCGTTTTGAGCTGATCGTCCGTCAGCGCATAGTCGGAAGCGCCAAAGTCGACCGTACCCGCCTTGACCTGTTGTACGCCGCCGCCCGACCCGATGGACTGATAGTTGATGCGGACGTTCGGATGCGTCCGCGAGAAGTCCACCGTCCAGTGCGTCATGACGGGATTGACGAAGGTGCTCCCTGCGCCCGCCAGGTTAACGTTCTCGTTCTTGCTCGACGAATTGCACGCGGTGAGCGCGCCCATCGCTGCGACCGCAACCAGCGCGGTCAGCTTCCGATTGGCCATGTAAAAACCCTCCACAAAGAATCTTTCGTTGACTGTGAGTTTCAACGGCAATGTACATGCGCCACGTTACAGTCCTGAGAATTTTGCTGGCCTTTTCAACTGCACAGGAATGGCAACGTGGCCGGCCCGGCGGCTGATCTAACCGTGGAGACAGCTACCAAATGGAGGGATGCATGGCAAAGAAGATGGAGCAGATGAAGGTTGCCATTCTGGCGACCGACGGGTTTGAGCAATCGGAATTATTGGAGCCGAAGAAGGCGCTCGACAAGGTGGAAGTGGAAACGGAGATCATCGCGCCGAAGAGTGGCACGATCCGCGGCTGGAATAAGAAGGAGTGGGGCGATGAAGTGCTGGTGACGAAGAGCCTCGACCAGGCGCACGCGGAGGAATACGACGCGCTCGTCCTGCCGGGCGGCGTGATGAACCCGGACCATCTGCGCATGAATCCGAAGGCGGTGGAGTTCGTGAAGTCGTTCGTTGCCAGCGGCAAGCTGGTGGCGGCGATCTGCCACGGACCCTGGACGCTGATCGAAGCCGACGCAGTCCGCGGGAAGACGGTGACGTCTTGGCCTTCTCTGCAAACCGACCTGAGGAATGCAGGCGCCAACTGGGTGGATAAGGAAATGGTTCGCGATGGGCAGTTCATCTTCAGCCGCAAGCCGGACGATATCCCTGCGTTCAACAAGGCTATTCTCGATGCGCTCGAGGAGCAGGAGAAGAGCAAGGCGGCGTAAGGCAGCGACAGATCTGTCAAGCGGTACTTTCGTGTTGTGCCGCATTCGACAGGGCTTGCGCGCCAATAATGGTCGCAGCAAAATGCCTCCAATCAGCTATTCTGAAAATAGGGAAGAAATAAAACGCTCAGCCACCGGCTGGGCGTTTTTGTTTCGAAATGGTCGAGAGCCCACAGGCAGGGTAATACCCAAAAGGGATTACCCTCGAACTCGCCAGCAATCAATCAGTTGCAGGACCACCCCCGGGAGGGGGGAGGGGTACTCGCAAAGGCCAACGAGGGATCAATCAACTGGCCTGTTGAAGGTCGCCTCCGTGATCACCAGACGACCTTCATGGTGATCACAACATGACCCTCAACTGGAGTAGCTGCGAATCCACTCGATGACGCTGCGCACGCCATTGCCCGTGGGGCCGGAGGCGAGCCATGGCTTCGCGTCGTCGCTCCAGGAGATACCCGCGATGTCGAGGTGGATCCAGGGCGTGTCCTCGACAAATTCCTTCAGGAACATGGCTGCGGTGATCGCGCCCCCGTACCGGCCGCCGGTGTTCTTAATGTCGGCGATCTGCGACTTGATCAGCTCGCGGTAGTCGTCCTCGACGGGCATGCGCCAGAAGCGCTCGCCGGTGACCTTGAGGCCCTCGGCGAAGTGCGACCAGGTGTCGTCGTCGTTCGAGAAGCCGCCGCCGTTGATCATGCCCAGCGCAACGCCGATGGCGCCGGTCAGGGTCGCTGCGTTGATCAGGTGCGTGGCGCCGAGGCGCTTCGCATAGGTGAGCCCGTCGGCAAGGACGAGGCGCCCCTCCGCGTCCGTGTTGATGATCTCGATGGACTTGCCGGGCTTGTCGTCCGCGGCGGGCATGGCGATCTGCACGTCGCCCGGCTTCTGTGCTTTGCCGGACGGCATGTTCTCCGCAGAGCAGACGATGCCGATGACGCGGACGTTCGGCTGCAACTGCGCGATGGCGCGCATGGCCGCGATCATGGTGGCCCCGCCCGCCATGTCGTACTTCATCTTCTCCATGTTGTCGGCGGGCTTGATGGAGATGCCGCCGGTGTCGAATGTAATGCCCTTGCCAACAAGGCCGAGGACCGGGCCGTTGGCCGGAGCATCCTTCGGCTCGTAGCGCATGACGATCAGCGCTGGCGGCTCGTCGGAGCCCTGAGCGACGCTGAGGAAGGCGCCCATCTTCAGCTCGCGCAGCTTTTCGGTGGAGTGGACCTCGCACGCCAGGCCGAACTCGCGGCACATCGCGGCGGCGCGCTGGCCGAGGATGGTCGGTGTGAGGCGGTTGCCGGGTTCGTTGACGAGCGAGCGGGCAAGGTTCTGCGACTCGGCGATGACCGTTCCCTCGCGGAGCGCCGATTGGGCGAAGGCGCCATTCGCGCCTGAGGGCAGCACCACCTGGACGGACTGGACGCTGCGGTCCTTGCGGTCGGAACGGTAGGTGTCGGAGTCAAAATCGGCAAGGACTGCGCCCTCGGCAATCACGCGGACGGTGAGCTGAGGATTGAGGGGCTCTGCGACTGGCGCGGCAATGACCAGTTCGCGCAATCCGCGCGGCTTCAGGTAGCGAACCGCCGTTCCAGCGGCCTTTCGCACGTCGTGAGGCGTCACTTTCGACAGCTTGCCTAAGCCGATGATCAGCAGGCGCTTAGCCGTTACGCGAGAAGGCGCATGGAGCAGCACAGTTTCGCAGCTGTCCGCTTTGAACTCTCCGCTGGTGAGGACGGATTGGGCGGCGCGCTGGAGCGCTTCGTCGGCGGTGAGGAGGCGGACTTCCGGATTGCCGTCCGCAGTCTTGCCGG
>DASSKX010000612.1:0-2283 GCA_035689925.1 Acidobacteriaceae bacterium | reverse complement strand
GGATGCTGCGGCACGACGCCGCAGCATATTCGCGCGATGAAGTCGGCGCTGCGGGCGGTGGATGCGCAGACCGCGGCGGCACATCGCGCTTCCAAAGTAGAGACCATTGTGACGGAGACGCCGCCGGCGCCGATCGAGGAGCGTTCGCGGGTGGGCAAGCTGATTCGCGACGGCCAGTTCGTCACGATGGTGGAAATTGTTCCGCCGAAGGGCATCGACTGCACGAAGGAACTGAAAGGTGCGCAGTTGCTGGCGGACCTGGGCATCCATGCGATCAACGTGCCCGATTCGCCGCGCGCTTCGGCCAGGATGAGCGCGCAGAGCCTGTGTATTCAGATCCAGCAGAAGACCGGCATTGAGACGGTGCTGCACTATACGTGCCGCGACCGGAATGTGCTGAGCATTCAGAGCGATCTGCTCGGAGCGGCATCGATTGGGCTGAAGAACATTCTTTGCCTGACGGGCGATCCGCCAAAGCTGGGGAATTATCCCGACGCGACGGCGGTGTACGACGTGGACGCGATCGGACTGGTGAACATGGTGCGGCGACTGAACCATGGCCTGGACATCGGCGGAAATCCGATCGGCGGATCCACAGGCTTCACGATTGCGGTGGCGGCCAATCCGGGCGTGCCGGATCTCGACAACGAGATTCGCCGATTTGCTTACAAGGTTGAGGCGGGCGCGGAGTACGCGATCACACAGCCAGTCTTCGATCTGCGAATCCTGGAGGCGTTCCTGAAGCGCATCGAGCAATTCCGGATTCCGGTGGTCGCGGGCATCTGGCCGCTGACCAGCCTGCGGAACGCGGAGTTCATGAAGAACGACCTGCGGGTCAGCGTACCGGACGAGATTCTCGCACGGATGCAGCGTGCGTCCACTCCGGAACTGGCGCGCGCTGAGGGAATCAAGATTGCCCAGGAGATGCTCCGCGGAGCCATGGGCACGGTGCAGGGCGTGCAGATCAGCCCACCGTTTGGGCGGTACGCGGCCGCGGCGGAGATTCTGGCGGATGTCCTGCCGCCGGGCCCTAAGCAGAACAACCCGGAATCGAAACCGGCGAAGCAGCCGGAGGAGAGCAAAGTTGGCCAGCTTTGAGGAGTCGCTGACGAAACTGGAGGAGATCGTTGCGCAGCTGGAGCGTGGCGATCTGCCGCTGGAGGAATCGGTGCAGCTCTTTGAAGAAGGCACGCGGCTGTCGGCCGAATGCCGGAAGCAGCTTGATGAGGCTGAAGGTAAGGTCGAGATGCTCGTGAAGCAGCGCGATGGCGCGATGAAGCGCGAGCCGTTTGGGAAGTAGTGCACTTCCGGCCCCCGCGAATCGAATTTTCCTGTAACAAACCTGGATTACGGATGCGCAGCCATGTAGTCGCTGATGTTCTTCATCTGCTGCGTCCACCCTTTGTCGTGTGCTTCGAAAGCCTGTTTGTAGCGGTCCGGCGGCAGGTCGTTGAAGCCGCACTCGGAGAAGTTCAGTCGAGTGCCGCCTTCTTTCGTGGACTGCAGGTGGAATTCGACGAGGGTCGGTACTTCTTTGGAGTAGTCGACTTTTGGATCGATGGCGTACGGGTGCCAGGTAAACGCGAAATATTGCGGGGGATCGATTTCCTGAATGACGGCCCGCCAGGTGATCTGCTCGTGTCCCGGTTCGGTTAAGGGGCCGCTGGCTTCCTCGCCGGCTTTAAAGGGCGATGCGAGCTTTACGCGGAACCATGTGCCGAATTCGTTATGGTCGGTGAGCGCGCGCCAGACGCGAGAGACCGGCGCGTTGAGAACGATTTCTCTTTCGATGCAGTCCGATGGCATGAGCACCCTCCGGAAGCATGCTAGAGCAAATTAGCAAATATGTGTCGTCCCCGAACGATTCTTATGTGCCACCGTTCTTCGGCGGAATTGCCAATTTGCTCCAACGCCGATCAGGCGGCTGCGGTCAGCAGGACTGGCGCGTCCTTCGTAATCATTAACGTGTGTTCGTAGTGTGCGGCGAGGCCGCGGTCGGCGGTGCGGACGGTCCATCCGTCTCTTGCGAGCACCGAGCGGCCCGAACGACTGGCGATGATTGGCTCGACGGTGATGACGAGGCCTTCGGTGAGCATGCTGGATGCCGACGGATCGGGCCAGTTGGGAACGCTTGGTTTTTCGTGGATGGTGTGGCCGATGCCGTGCCCGCAGAGGTCGCGGATCACGTGGAAGCCGTCGCCGCGTACGACGCGCTCGACGGTGCGGCCGATTTCCTGCACGCGATTGCCGGCACGCGCGACACTCATGGCTTCTTCGAACGCC
>DASSKX010000611.1:0-2939 GCA_035689925.1 Acidobacteriaceae bacterium | reverse complement strand
ACTCCTGGCATCGCTGATGGTGTGTGCCGCGCCGACCGCGACCGGCCAGGTGTTTGTCGTCCAGCCGGAGCACATCGAACAGCACTACGCACAGATCGATCCCACCAACGTCAAGCTTCCGGCTGAACCGATCACGAAGATGGGACGCGAGCGGCTGATCCGGTTCATGCAGTCGGAGCAGGGGTTTGCGATGCGGCCGCTGCCGGTGGCGACCATTGAGCTGCGGGCCAATGGCGAGATGAACCCGGGGGGCGCAAAGTACATCAGCATGCTGCATGAAAAGGGCGCGAGCGCCAAGCCTGGCGATCGGCTCGTCGTGACGAACATCCGGTTCAAAGACGACAGCATCATTCTCGACCTGAACAACGGCCCGGACCACAAACATAAGTATCTGCGCCACATCGCTGTGGGCATGGGAGGCGTGGAGACGCCTCTGGCTCCGTACGACGATGGCGCGCCCCCGACCGGGGCGCGGATCACCGTCACGTTTCCGAAGCGCATCCCCGATATTTCGGGCGAGCAGTTACAGGCGCTGCTGAAGCCGCTGATCGACTTCGGCGTGAAGTCGCCAGCCGAGGCCTATGCCGAGTCACTGCCGCCGTTCCTGCGCAAGGCGATCACGGAACATCGGGTTCTGGTCGGCATGGACCGCGACATGGTCATCTACGCCAAGGGCCAGCCGGGGCACAAGGAACGCGAGCAGGTCGACGGCAAGAACATCGAGATCTGGATTTACGGCGAAGCGCCGCAGCCGGTTGAGTTCGTTCGCTTTGAAGGCAGCTTCGTGGTGCGGACGGAGCTGGCTAAGGTTGGCGAACCGGTTCAGGTGAAGACGGCCAACGAGATGGGGCCGGAGTTCAGGAAACCGGCCGTGGCGGCCAACGAGCATCAGGTGCAGCTTGGCGACCGCAGCGATGCGGATGTGACCGAAGAGAACGCGCCGAAGGCCCCGCCGACTTTGCGGCAGGCCGGCGAGAAGCTGCCGGCCGACAATGAGAAAGGGACGCCGAGCATGGCTCCCGTCAACTTCCCGCCGGACCAGCGGCGGCCGGGCGATCCTGGGTATTCGCCGACGGTGCCGGCGCACCCGAGCGACTCAGGGCAGCAGAAACAGGAGAGCCAGCCCCGGAGCAGCGATTCGACCGATAACCCGATCGACGCTCCGCCGCAAAAGCCGCAGTAGCTGCGCGCGGGACGGCAAGCTCAATCGATGATCTAAGATGGCCGGTGGAGACGCCGGCCATGTTTCGTTTTGCGCTTCGCTCGACCTGCGCGTTGTCTGTCTTTGCGCTAGCCCTTTCTCTTGCCGCTCAGTCGGCCTGGACTCCGCCGGCCGACAAGACGACGATCGAGTTGTGGCCCAACGGCGCGCCGGGGCCGAAGACGGCGACCGGGCCGGAGCACGACACGACGACGGCTTCCGACAAGGAAGTTGCCGGGCGGCGGGTGATGCGGATCGGCGACGTGTCGGAGCCGACGATCACGGTCTATCGCGCACCCGCTGACCGCAACAGCAGGGCGGCAGTGGTGGTCTTTCCGGGAGGCGGGTACCGGATCCTCGCCATCGATCTCGAAGGCACCGAGGTCTGCCAGTGGCTGAACTCGATTCACGTCAACTGTGTGCTGCTGAAGTACCGGGTGCCGGACAGCGGGCCGTATCCCAAGTCGGACGCGGCGTTGCAGGATGCGCAGCGGGCGGTGAGCCTGGTCCGGCACCACGCTTCGGAGTGGGGCATCGACCCGCGCCGGATTGGGGTGCTCGGCTTCTCGGCCGGCGGGCATCTGGCGGCGGCGCTCAGCACGCATTACCAGAAGCGGCTCTACGAGCCCATGGACGGGGCGGATCAGCGGAGCTGCCGTCCGGACTTCGCCATCGTCATCTATCCGGGCTATCTTGCGCTGGCGGACAAGAACTTCGCCTTTAACCCCGAGATTCCGGTGACGGCTTCGGTGCCGCCGACGTTCCTGGTGCAGGCAGAGGACGATCCAGTGCATGTGGAGAATGCCGTCGAGTACTTCATGGCGCTGAAGCGGGCTCATGTTCCGGCGGAGCTTCATGTGTATGCGCAGGGCGGTCATGGGTACGGGCTGCGCCGGACGGATCTGCCGGTGACGACCTGGCCGGAGGCGGCGGAGCGGTGGATGCACACCATTGGGGTGCTGTCGGTGGCGGGGGGGTAGGTCCTGGTTTCCTGCGGGGCCCGTCCGCAAGCGTTTGATTCTAAAAGGAATGATAGGGGGACCACCCCTCCGTAAGCATTTGAAAACAAAGTGCGTGACTTTGAATTCAATGCTTAGGGCAGCCTGTACCCGCTAGCCGGTGGCCGGGCGCGCTGCCCCGGTGTTCTTTGCTCGCTTTCAGAAGCATCGGACGGCGTGCCTGGTGCGGCTCGTGGCTACAGCTACGTTCTCTTCACATCGGCAGCCAGCCGAACCGAAAGACGAGAATCGTAACCGCTGCGACCATGGCGAGGAAAACGACCCAGCCGAGCGGCGTGGCAGCGCATTTGCGTGCACTGCGAAGAATGACTTTGAAACCCCGTCGAGGAGCGACGGCAACAGAGCCCATGACCTGACCTTTCGCGGGCTGTGCTCGCAAGGGCGCGACCCGCTTGCAATCATCCTATGCGATGCAAGCCTGTACGTGGCCTCGCCGGAAATCGGGTCGCCGGTACTTTGGTTCGAGATGGAGGTTACTCTCGACGCTGCGTAGGTCGACGCTTTCAGGAGAAGACGGTAGTGTGCGAGTAGCCGGTGATTCGGCCACGTTCTCCTCCGAGAGCGGTCTGTTCTCCAGACTCTCCTTGACGGCCCTGAGAGGCCCGACAGGGTCGCTCGCAACGCCTGTCAGAAACGAGTCCCCGACTCGCCAAAGCGGTAAGTCTCGCCGAAGGCTATACCTCGCGGATTCAGGGTGTGGTTCAGGTTGCTGGCGGTAC
>DASSKX010000610.1:0-5889 GCA_035689925.1 Acidobacteriaceae bacterium | reverse complement strand
GCCCTTGGCTTGGCCTTTTCCATTGTGCCGCATGCTCTCTCACAAGCCCGCGCCGCCGAGAACCCGATGGTTGTCGTGCACGGGCCTACGGTAGTGGCCTGTTTTGTTCCTGTCAGCGACGCGGAGATGGAGAAGTATCCGAACCTGAACGAATCGCTGGCGGATTTTCAGCTCTATACCGCTCAGGCTCGCAAGCCTCTGCAGGAACGCGGCATTGCCTTCAGCGTTCTCTCGGCGCACAGGTTCCGCATGCAGGTTCGCGGCAACGTAGTCAATTATCTGGTCGGAGGCGTGGCGTACTACTTCATTGCTCCGGGCAAGCGAGTGCACGTCCACACGGGAGTCATGACCGACACCGAGCTGGTTGAGGCTGCCGATCAATACTTCGGTTCAGGGACGCACTGAGCGCACGAAATCCTGCTGCAATGCCGCATCCGGCCCATTTCATGGCCGCCTGTCTCTGCACCGTACCGCCCCCGGCGCTCTCGCAGAAGTCGTCGCAATTTTCATCGTCAGCCGCCGCTCTTTCGTGCTAAGAATAATGATCCTCCCGGACTGAGTCTCTCCAGTTCCCCACTCGGAGAACCTCTCCCACCGATTCCGGAAGCTCTCTCCCCCGCTCGGGCCCCGTACCGCTCTCAGGAGATGACTATGAGCCACGCCTTCGCCCGGCGCACGTGCGCGCTCGCCGTTTTCGCCCTCGTATCAACAATGCTGGTTCCCGCAGTCTCCGCCCAGAGCGGCTGGAGCAAGTTCAAGCAGCGCGTGCTGGAACAGGCCTGCAAGGGCGGCGATCAGAATTCCTGCCAGCAACTCGCCAAAATGAAGCAAGGACAGCAAGGCCAACCGGGTCAGCAGCAGCAGCAGGGACAACCCGCGCAGCAGACAGGGGCAGCGCCGCAGCAGTACAGTCAGCCGGCCGCTTCTCCCCAGGACAACGGTGGGCCGTTCAAGCCACCGGCCGGAACGAAGGTCGAAGAGGTCTTGCTCGCACCGCTGCAGACAAACGCGAAGTTCTTTATCAGCCCGCATGGCGCGCACGTCGCCACCCTGGAGAACAGCGGCAGCCGCGCTGTCCTCTACTACGACGGCGTGCCAGGACCGAAATTCGATGAGATCCTGGGCGGAAATGCCGGCGATCCGAACGTATTTCACGTCGCTTTCAGCCCTGACGGGAAGCGTTACGGCTATTGCGGCCGTTCGGGGAGCGAAATGGCCGTGATGATCGACGGCAAGGAACTGCTGCGCACGTCGGAATCCTGGCAGGGCCGATTTGACGCCCGCAGCTGCGAAATTGGATTCACATCAAACAGCGAGCACGTCTACTTAATAAGCGCTGCGAGCCGCTCCTCGTCTCTGGGGCAGACTTTCACGCGATTCTTCTTTGACGGCAAGCCGGCTCCGTCCAGTTACAACCCGAACGGAAACTCAGTTGCTCCGGTGTTCAGCCCCGACGGCAACCACTACGCGTTCATTGCTACCGATCCTGCCGACCAGCATCGCTGGTCCCTGATCATTGACGGCAAAGCCGCGTCATATCTGGGCGGCTCTCCGCAATGGAGCGGAGATAGCCAGCACCTGTACACCACGATTGAGCATCAGGGACCCGCTGGGTACATGGAGGCGATGATCGACGGAAAGCCGTTCATCAAAGCCGATCGCGTGGTGCTGCACGTGCCGCCGGGGGGCAACATGGTGGTGGCGGAGATCTATGCGTTCCGAGGCGCGAATGCTTCGCGCCCGCTGGAGTTCCTGGCCATCGGAGGCAAGAAAATCCCTGGCACGGAAATTGTCACGCAGGGCGGACCGCGCATTGATCAGATCACCTTCAGCCCGGACGGAAAGCACGTCGCCGCGCGATTCACGACGGCTCAGAACTCACAGTATGTCTTTCTGGACGGCAAACACGGGCAGGAATATCAGAACCTCGACCATATCGGGTTTACTGCCGACTCCTCCAGGATCGTCTACACCGCATTTACAAATGGCAAGCCGTACGTGGTCATCGGCGATCAGGAATCTGACCCATGCCTCGCGGCATCCGGCGTCGATGCCAGCCAGTATGGCGGATTGATGATTGCGCGGGTGGGCAGCCACGCGGGTACGGTTTGCGGACTAACCGGCGGCCCTCCTGCGCTGTACATGGACGGCAAGATGCTCCGGGTGCCCGACGGTGGGGACGGTGCCTCGGACCTGTTCTTCTCTCCTGACGGGCAGCATTACGCTTACCGGGCGCATTCTCCTGGCGGCGGGAACCGCCTGGTCGTGGACGGAATCACGCAGAAGAACTCAAATCTTCCCCAGGGAGCCATGGGAGGGATGCAGTTCGTCTTCAGTCCGGACAGCCAGCACATCGCTGTCTATTCGCTGCCGCCCAATCCTACAGGCCAATATGCATCCGGGGTGCTTCTCGATGGAAAGTACGTACCGTCGGTGGCCACTCCCATGTTTTTCAGGCTGGAATTCACAGCGGACAGCAAACACATCGCCTGGGCGCAGCCAGTGCCGAGCCAACACGCCTTCCGTGTGTACATGGACGGAAAGCCGGTGGCGGAAGCCGAAACGGCCATCGACCCGAACTCGCGTGAGGCCTGGTGGGACATGGCTCCCGACGGCAGTCTGTCGTTCATTGGGCAGGATGACAACAATCTCAAGCGCATCACCATTACGCCTTCCCCGGGAATCAATGTCGCCACACTGTTGGGCGGCAGTGCTGCAGGAAACCAGGGCAACTAAGCGCCTGTGCGCGAGAGAAATCAGGAAAGCATGACAAGCAGTATGGAATTTCGCAAATGGATAAGCATCAGTGCAGGTTTATGCGCGATGCTCGCGGCCGGATGCAACTCCGGTCCACGCGGAACGTACTCGGACACTCCGGGCAGCACGGTTCTGGATCTGAAGTCCGGCGGCAAAGCCAACCTCACGTACATGGGCGATGTGGCGGACTGCACCTACACGACAAGCGGCAAGCAGCTGACGCTGAATTGTCCGGGAACGGCCGGAACCCTTGTCTTCACCATCCACGACAACGACACGTTGACCGGGCCCCCGGGAAGCTTCATCCCGGCCCTGCGCAAGCAGAAGTAAAAAACTTATCGGAGGCCGCTATGTCACGAGCGAAGCGACTCGCCGTCGCGCTGGCTGTGCTGCTGTGTGGTTTCGTCATGACGGAGCCGGTTCGGGCTCAGGCTCCGCCAAAGATGAATGTGCCGTACCACTGTGCGAATGGCCTCACGTACACGATCCTCGAGTGCAAACCCTATCGCGCGGACCAGTGGTGCCAGTGGAGGGAGGAACAGAACGGCAACCTGGTCACGACAGCAAACAGCACCTGGTCCTCGATGACCGGCAGGCTCCAGGGATGTACCACCGGGGTTGCGGCACCGAATCCGGCGCCGCAAGCCGCTGCCGGGCAGGGATCGTCGGATATGCAGCTGAATACGCCGTATCAGTGTCCGGGCGGACTCACGCTGACCGTCTTCGAGTGCCAAAGGCAGGGCGGCCAGGAGGTTTGCCAGGTCAAAGCGGAGATGAACGGCAAGCTTCTCGGGCAGGTTCCGAAGCCCCGCAGCGAAACAGCGGCACAGCTCAAAGCGTGTACTGCCGGAAAGCCGTTCGACCCGCCCTACCTGGCGGAATTTCCCAACCCCTACCGCGTCGTACAAGGCATGCTCGTTGGTGATCCCCGGCAGAACATCCCGCGTGCGATTGGCGCGTTCTATCAGCTGAGCGAGATTCTGAAGGTCTTCGCGGGACCGCGCGCCAATGGCGGCTTCACTGCGGACGAAAAAAAGCTGCTGGATGACTACAGCAGAGTTTCAGGCGAACTGGCCCGGGCGGCCGAGCAGAAGTTCCCCGGAGAGCACTTCGATCTCGCTACCAATCCCTACCGATTCGCCCGCACCGATCCGAAGTTCGGCTTTGAAGGCATACCCGTTTGGGTGACGTTCCTCTCGCCAAGCCTGCAGGAGTCGTTTGCTCGCGACGTCGGCGGCAGCAACGATCAGTATGCGATCGCGGTCGACCGGCAGAAGCGCGCCGCGATGCAGAAACTTAACGCGGACATGGCGGCGGCAGCGGCGGATGCACAGGAGAAGTCGGCACCCCACGATCAGGGGTCGGTAGCCGCGCGACGGTGCCTCGAGTCGGGCCGCAGCGAGATGGAGTGCCTGGGCGAGGGCATGAAAATTGGCATTTCGGAATTGACCGGCGGGATGATCCCGACCGGCCACGGCGCGGCAGGCCTGCGCCTGACCGGACTCTATTCCGCCGGGAATTTCGGCGTTCGCTTCATGCAGGACAGCGTGATGCTCGGCTGCGGCACGCTCATGCCGCAGGTGCTGCCGTATTCGGTGGAGCGCAGCGGCTCCCGCATCGTGGTCAGTGTTGCGGCGTCGCCGAAGCCGATCACGTTATCGTGGCAGTCTGACGGGCGACTCGTCGGGCCGGGCCCCGTCACGGTCGACGGACGCGTTCCGGCCGGAGGAGCCGTCGCACACACCTCGACCAGCTACGAAGCGCAGACGCAGACCGTCACGACGCAGCGATCGATCGATGCGGCAGACGTGTCCAACTACAGCATGGACCAGGTACACCAAAACGGGATGGAGTATTCCGTCGATCAGCAGACCACGTCCACGAGCATGGTGCCGACGCAGACCGTGCGCCACGAAATTCCCACCGTGCCGAAGACGGAGCGGTGCACGGTGGGAGCGCTGCCGCCGACCGGCCAGAACGTAGCCGTGTCGGTTCTGGCGACGAAGCTCCTGGGCTCCAGGGGGAGCAAGTCCGCGAGCCTGGAACCGGGGCTGCGGCTGAATGGCGACTACGCCGCGCAGGGCGGCCTGAAAATCGAGTTCCGCGACGACTCCGCCACTCTGGACTGCAGCGGCGCGCTCAGTTCCGAGGCGTACTCGGTCAGCGCGCAAGGCGGCCAGATGGTGGTTCGGTTTGACCACAAGGGCGAACCGCTCTCGCTGATGCTCCAGCCCAACGGAAGCCTCACCGGTTCCGGAACCGTAGCCGTGGCCGGCCGCAAGGTCTACAAAGACGCGAACGGCAATATCGCCTACACGCCGCACAATGCCAGCTGTGCGGTCGGGACACTCAGTCCAGGCCATTGACCGGTATCTGCTGGCTGCCAGGAGCCCTCCCCACCCGCATTGTGACTTGAATCACATCCCGCCCCACCCCTGCCCTGCCAACCTTTTGTCATGGACATCCGCCAGGCCATGACATCCCTCGACTACGACCGCGCGCCGTTCCTTGCCATCTGGGAGACGACGCAGGCCTGTGACCTCGCCTGCAAGCACTGCCGCGCGTCCGCGCAGCCGCTGGCCCACCCCAGCCAGCTCAATACAGCCGAGGCCAAAAATCTAATCGACCAGATCGCCGATCTCCAGGTTCCCCTTTTTGTCTTCACCGGGGGCGACCCCCTCAAGCGCCCGGATATCTTTCAATTGATCGAGCACGCCGCCGCTAAAGGCGTCCACGCCGCGCTCACTCCCAGCGCTACCCCGTTACTCACCCGTGACGCCATTTTCAAGATGAAGGCCTCCGGCCTGGCCCGCCTCGCCGTCAGTCTCGACGGCTCCGTGCCGGAGATTCATGACGCGATCCGCGGTATTCCCGGAACGTGGACGCGCACGCTCGAGGCCATCGGCTGGGCCAATGAAGCCGGGCTGCCGATCCAGGTCCACACCGTCGTGAGCCGCCTGAACATCAGCGACCTCGACAACCTCTCCGTCCTGCTCACACAAAAGAACATCGTCATGTGGAGCTTCTTCTTCCTCGTGCCAGTGGGTCGCGGCCAGGTGGCCGATCTGCTGACCGGCGAGGAGTTCGAAGCTGTCTTTGCGAAGATGTGGGAACTGACGAAGCGGGTTCCCT
>DASSKX010000609.1:0-7827 GCA_035689925.1 Acidobacteriaceae bacterium | reverse complement strand
TATCCAAAGAACGTCAGGTCAATCGGCGGCGGAGGCGGCGGACCCTGAGCCACAGGTTGTGGCGCCACAGAGGGCCGAACTGGGCCCTGCACCTTCTCGATCTTCGGCTGCGCCGACTGCATCGAGAAAATATTCCTTCCCGTCCCCGCATACACCAGCGACTCCGCACCGGCCATCAACTCCGGATGCAATGTCGGATCCAGGCTCTCCAGCGACGCCACCTTCTTCGCATCCGGACCATTCGTCTGCGTTGTGGATCGCCGCTCTGCCGGCGTCTCCCGCGCTGCCGTCGCCGACCGCACCGCCTGGGCCTGCGGTGGTGCCGGAGTCGAACTCCCGCCCCACATCGTCGAGACGAAGTACCACAGCGCCCCCACCAGCACGAGCAGCAGCACCACCAGGATCGCCAGCTTCCGCTTGTTTTCGAAGCCCGTCTTCATGGCGTCTCCTGATTCGCAGCCGCATTGGCCGTGGCCTGCGGCACGTCGGCCGCGTTCGATCGCAGGAACGTCGTCAGCCGCATCCGCAGATTCACCAGCCCACCCTGCTGCCCGGTGAACGTAACCCCGTCAATCAGGAAGAACACGTGATTGTGATCCCGCTCAATGTCGTTGATGAAGTGCATCATCTCCGTGTACGGGCCGCTCAGCCCCGCATCGATCCGCACTTCCGTCAGCCCCGGAATCGCCGGCGCCTGCGCAAACGCCGACCGCGTCAGCCGCACGTGATCTCTCTCCGCCGTGCCATCCAGTTCCGCGATCACCGTCGAATAGTTCGGCGCAACCCGCGCATCGTAGAACTTCTGCGCCTCCTGGTTCGCCGCCTCGACCTTCTGCGGCAGCCCGTTCAGGTGCTTCATCTGCCCCTGCAGCACACCGTACCGCACTTCCTCCTGCGTGAACTCGTTCGACTCCGCCGCGCGGATCGCGCTCCACGCCATCGCAAAGCGCACGCCGATAAAGATCACCCCCGCCAGCACCAGCCCCAGTGCAACGAAGTGCAGATTTAGTTTCGTGAAGAAGCCGCGCTTGTTCATGGTTGCTGGCTCCCTCCCGGCCCCGCCGCACTCGGCTTCTGCGCGCTCGGCCGCTTCGGACCCAGCGGCTTGGGACCCGGCGACGGAGGACCCGCCGGCTTCGCTCCCGGCGCTGCCGCACCTGTCGCTGTCGCAGGCCGTTTACCCTTCGCTGGATGCTTCGCCACCGGCGTCTTCTCTCCCGCCGCCTTCACCGGCAGCGGCAGAGGACGATAATCCGCCAGCACATCGAAGTTCACATTGTTTCCCGTGCTCGCATCCTGCACGTTGCCCGTGCCCGTCGCCGCCGACTCTGACGCCAGCCGCGGATCGGCAAAGTGCTTCGACCGCTCCAGATTCCGAATCAGATCGAGCGCCCGATCCCGCGGTCCCGTCACGCGCAGCCGAATCGCCACATGCCCATCCGGCGCGATGATCGGATCGATGCTCAGCACCTGCACCCCCGTCGGCAGCACCATCTCCAGATCGGTCATGATCGCCGTCCACGAGAACGCCTTTTCCTTGAAGACGTTGTTCAGGTAGTCCGACTGCCGCAGGATCGCCGCGTCCTTCGGCTGCTGCATCAGCGCCTGATAACTCTGCCGCTGCGCCTCCAGCCGCTGCACATTGCTGCGCACCGCGTGCACCTGCGCAATCTTCTCCTGCGCCTGCGTGCTCTCCTGCCGATACAGGAAGTACAGCGCCACGCCCAGCAGCACGAGGATCGCCGTCCACGTCCGCAGCCGGTTATAAACCGGCCCCAGCTCCACATACGGATGGCTGGCAAGATTGACGGAGATTCTCATTGGCTCGCCAGCGCCCCCGTTACACCTGCCGTCAGTCCCTTCGGCACATCCGTCGCCATCGACGCGCCCTCCGGCAGCGGCACATCTTCAATCGGCGGAGCCGGATCGACAAACCGCAGCCACCGCGACTGCCGCGCCGCCTGCGCGCCGCCCGGGCCCGCATAGGCCAGCTTCTCCGGAGTGGCGCGCAGCGTGTCCTCGTACCACGCCAGCGCCGTAATCACCGCCTGCGCAATCTCCTCTTCGCGCGCAAGCCCACCCCCGGTCCCAAACCCAGCAGGTGCAAATCCGGCCCCAGGCGCAAACCCGCCCGCAGGCGCAAATCCGCCCGTCGGCGCATCGTTCGCCAGCGGCAGTTCGCCGGACAAGTCCACCGTCCGGTGCAGCAGCATCTCATCGCCTCTTGTAACGGCCGTGGTTACAGATGACCGCAGCTGATTCACCAGCAGCGTCGGGCCTGCGCCGTTGAGCCCCGCCGCCACCGCCAGCGTGCTCGGCAGCACGGCGCCCGGCTCGTACCCGGCATCGCGCACCGCGCCCTCGTACTCGGCCAGCACGTCACCCGGCATCGCCGTCACCAGCAGGTTCAGCTGATTTCCCTTCTGCCCCATCACCTGATAGCTCACCGACGCCGCTTCCACATCGAACGGCACCATCTTGCGCAGCCGGAAGCGCACCACCGGCATCGCCTCGTGCCGCTTCGAGGGCAGCGTGTCGAAATCCAGCAGCAGCACGCGCGCCGCGGCGTCCGGCACCACCAGTGTCAGGTCCCGATCCTTAGCGTTCGTCGCGCTCAGTGCGCTCTCCAGCGCCGAGACCAGCGCCGTGCGATCCGCCAGGTTCCCCGCCTTCAGCCCCGGCGTCAGCGCCCCCTGCGGCAGCGCCGCAAACGCCAGCACCGCATCCGCCTTGCGCTTATCGCCCGAAGCCCGCCCGGCAATCACGCCTTCCGGACGCACCTCGCACGCCAGCCGCGGACGCGCACTCGCTGCGGGCTTGAATTTATCGGATATTCCCGCCACTATCGCGATGCCTCCGATCGACCGGGCACCTGCCTGTCATCCTGAGCGTAACCGAAGGTGGAGCGAAGGATCTGCTTCATCTCGTAATCTCGTCCGGCGCGCAGCGCCGCTCGAATTTCCATACTCTTGCGCGAGCAGGCAGCGCGCATCAGCGCGATGCCTCAATAAACGTGACCTTATTAATCTCTTTCAGCGTCGTCAGCCCGCGGCGCACCCGGTCCAGCGCCGATTCCCGCAGAAAATGCATCCCTTCCTGCTGCGCCAGCTTGCGCACTTCCGAACTGGGCCTCTTGTCCAGAATGATTTCCCGGATCGGGTCCGTCAACTCCAGCAGCTCGTGAATCGCCGTTCGCCCGCGATACCCCGTCCCGCCGCATTCGATGCAGCCCGCGCCTTCACGGAACGGGAACCTCCCCCACTCCGCCGGATTGAGTCCGCTCTGCAGCAGCGTCTCCTCGTCGTACCGCACCTCGCGCACGCAATACTCGCAGATCGTGCGCACCAGCCGCTGCGCCAGAATGCAGTTCAGCGCCGACACAAAGTTATAGACCTCGACGCCCATGTTCACGAAGCGCCCGATCACGTCCACCACGTTGTTGGCGTGTACCGTTGTGAACACCAGGTGCCCCGTCAGCGCCGAGTTAATCGCGATCTGCGCCGTCTCCTGGTCGCGGATCTCGCCCACCAGAATCTTGTCCGGATCGTGACGCAGAATCGAGCGCAGCCCGCGCGCAAACGTCAGCCCCTTCTTCTCGTTCACCGGAATCTGTGTGATGCCGCGAATCTGATACTCGACCGGATCCTCGATCGTGATGATCTTGTCCTCGTCGCTCTTGATCTCGTTCAGCGCCGCGTACAGCGTCGTTGTCTTGCCCGACCCCGTCGGCCCCGTCACCAGCACCATGCCGTACGGCTCGCGAATGTACGTCCGGAACCGCCGCAGATCCTCCTCCGCAAACCCCACCACGTCCAGAGTCAGCTTGCGAAACTTCTCGCTCATCGACTCCTTGTCGAGCACGCGCAGCACAGCATTCTCGCCATGCACCGTCGGCATAATCGACACGCGAAAATCGATCAGCCGCCCCTTGTACCGCACGCGGAAACGACCGTCCTGCGGCACGCGCCGCTCGGCAATGTCCAGCTCGCTCATCACCTTGATGCGCGACAGGATCGTCGTGTGATGCTCGCGCGCAATCGGAGCCATCGCCGCCTGCAGCACGCCGTCGATGCGGTACTTGATCAGCACCGAGTCGTCGTACGTCTCAATATGAATGTCCGACGCCCGCCGCTCCAGCGCCGTGAAGATCGTCGTATCCACCAGCCGGATAATCGGGCTGATGTCCTCTTCCGACGTCAGCTTCTCGATCGAGATGTTCTCATCGGGATTCTCATCCGACGAAATCACGTCGAACGTCAGCCCCTCCGACGCCTCGTCCAGCACGCGCTGGCTCTGCTCGGTCTTCTTCAGCAGGTCGGTGATCTGCGACAGCGTCGCCACGCGGGTGATGATCCGTTTGCCGAGCAGCGTCGAAATCTCGTCGAGCATCATCAGCTTGCTCGGATCGCTCACCGCGATCACCAGCCGCTCACCCTGCTGCTCCAGCGGGACAAAGTTGTACCGGAACATCATGTCCACCGGCACGCTGCGCAGCACCTCATGCTGAATCCGAAAATTCCGCAGATCGACAAACTCCGAGCGATAGCGTCGCGCCAGCGCCTGCGCCTGTGCCGTCTCATCCTGCTCGGTCGGTAATGTTAACGATGGCGCATCCGCCATAAAAACCCTCAATTCCTGTTTCCCGTAATTCGCCGTCACCCAATCGCTATCCGCTAAACGCTAAACGCTATCCGCTGCCTCTAATGCATCGCGCTGCCCATCGAAAAGATCGGCAGATACAGCGCGATCAGAATAATCACCACCACCACGCCCATCACGATCAGAATCGCCGGCTCAATCAGCGCCAGCGCCGCGGTCAGCGCCGTCTGCACGTCATCTTCAAAAAACTCGGCAACCGAGTTCAGCATCTGCGGCAGCGCGCCCGTCGACTCGCCGACCTCGATCATCTCCGTCGAAAGCTCCGGAAACACCTTTGTCGCGTCCAGGCTCTTCGCCAGCCCCTTGCCTTCGCGCACGCTGGTGACGGACGAGAACACCGCCTTGCTGATCCGCTTGCTCGTAATCGACCGCGCCGCCGTCTCCAGCGACGGCACCAGCGGAATGCCTCCGCTCAGCAGCGTCGACAGCGTCCGCGCAAACATCGCCACCTGATACTTCAGCCAGATTTTCCCGAACACCGGCATCGCCACGCGGACCGCGTCAATTCGCTCCGCCCCGGCATCCGTCTTCGCCCACCGCCACACCAGAAACGCAGCCACCGCCAGCGCCGGCAAAATGTACAGGATGTAGTGCTGCGCCCCCCGCCCAATCGCCAGCATCATCAGCGTGATCGACGGCAGCGACGTCCCAATCTGGTCGTAGAGCTTCGCAAACTGCGGCACCACAAAGGTGATCATGAAGATGAACATCGCGATCACCAGCGTCACCAGCAGCGCCGGATAAATCAGCGACGACTGCAGCTTCTTGCGAAACGCCAGCGACACCCGCTGAAACGACAAATACCGCCCCAGCACCTCTTCAAGATTCCCCGATCTCTCGCCGGCCAGCAGCGTCGTCGTGTACATCAGCGGAAACCCGCCCTGCGCCTCGAACGCCGACGAGATCGGCTCGCCCGTCCGCACCCGCGCCGCCACATTCTGCAGCTGTTGCGAAAACACCGGATTCTTCTGGCTCTTCGCCAGCATCTCCAGCGACCCCAGAATCGGCAGCCCCGCCTTGATCAGCGTCAGAAATTGCTGGTTGAAGATGAGAAACGTCTCGAGCTTCGCCTTCCGCGTGCCGCCCACCAGCCCGCGCGGCTTCACCGAGTAGACGTAGTACCCCGCCTGCGTAAACCGCTGGCGCAGTTCGTCGGCGGTCGCAGCCGCCTGCACCTGCTCCTGAATGTGCCCGCGCTCATCGGCGAGCCTGATGACAAATTCAGCCATGAAAAATCGTAGTCCTGGTCCCCCGGTTGTGAGCCGATGGCCCGATCAGCCGGATTGCACCGGATATGCAGAGAATAGACGCAGCCGGCCCCCGAAGCGTTCGCCGGAACCGCATCCGTAACCCGAAGCCCAGCGGAAACATACCGCAGCCTGTCAGCCCTGTCCTCATTTTACGAGCGTCAGTCCATGCCGGGTGCCCCATGTCTCCCGCTTTTGGAGACTTGGACAGCGCCGCTTGAAGGGCCGGGCGCGGGCGCCGACGCAAGCCCTGTGTTGGTTTTGACTGGGCGCGAATGATCACAAGGTAGGTGCGACCTTCAGGTCGCACATCCGACGCCGCCCAGGAGAAGCGGCTTCAGCCGCTGAGGCCCGGGTGCCCCATGTCTCGTTCCTTTCGGGACATGGGAGAGCGCGCGAGCGCCCGCACTTCCAGGCCCTCACTTCCTCCGCAACTTCCCCCGATCCAGCTTCGCAATCCGGCCCTTCGGACCCACCACCCACGGCAAACTCAACGCATTCCACTCCCCATTGTCGAGCGGCTCCCACGTCTTCCCATCGTCGTAGCTGACGTCCGACCCATTCGTCCCCACCGCAATCCAGGCCTTTGCCTCCGCATCCCACGCCACCGCCGACCGATAGCCATGCGGAGGCTTCGCCGCCGCCGCCCACGTCCTCCCCCCATCCGCCGACCACGCCGCGGTGCCGGCGGACTCATTCGGTTTGGCGTAATCGCCCCCAACAGAAGTCCCTTGCCGCGGATTCCGGAAGGCCACGGAGAAAACTCCGGACGATTCTGTGCCCGCAGTGATCGGTACTGCGACCTTCTTCCAATCCAGGCCATCTGAAAGATCCAGATCGGTCGCATTCTGGCCCTGGTAGACGAAACTCCCGTCTTTCCCTCCGATTCCGATCCAGCCGTATCCATCAAATCGAAACAGCGAAGAATTGCTCGCAGCGAAGGCCGCTGAACGCTTGGGATCGGAATCGAGGAACCCATTCATAGACCGTTGCCACGTTTTCCCGCCGTTCCAGGTGGAGAATGTTGCGAACCTTGTCGCTTTCCGCATTTCCTTTGGAGCGGGAGGGTCGGTGTCGCTGACTATTGAGAACTCGCTCGCCTCTGTCTCAACAGGATCTCCGAGGATCTCTCCTTCGCTGCGATTCCAAAACTGCACCGCATCCCAAAACCCATCCTTATCGGGATTCGTAAACAGCAGCTTCCAGCTCGAGCACCCATCCGTCGTCTTGTACAGCCGCGACGCGTCCCCCGGCCCGCTCGACATCACAACGGCCGTATCCGCATCCCACGCCCAGACGCCCCGAAAATCCAGCTTGTCGGCCCCGGGTGGAAGGGCGCAGCTCTGCCACTCATACCCGCCGTCCTCCGTCCGTAGAACCGTCCCGTCCGTCCCGCTCGCCCAGGCTACACCGCCGCCGACCGCGTGAATCCCCCGCAGCCCTGCCGTTGTCCCACTCTTCTCCAGAACCCACGGCCCCGACCCCTGCCCCAGCGTCTGCCCCTGAGCCGCCGTCCCGCAGATCGCCGCCAGCAGCAGCCCGCCGCCAATCCACCTGAGATTCCTCGCCGTCACGCGCCGTTCCGCATCCTCCTCGCCCTAACCCCCACGGTTCCCTGTTCCCTGTTCCCTGCCTCTACTGCTCCACAAAATCCAGCCCATACACGTCCTGCGTCCCGCGATCCCGCAGCAGCAGCGGCTCATCGTTGGGCGTCAGCGACAGCGACCCCCCATACTGCCCCGTCGTCACAAACCCCTTCAGGCTCGCCACCGGCTCCACATGCCCATCTGCCAGCCGCACGCGCACTACCGCCCCGCCGCCCGTGAAATCCAGGGAGTACGCGTACTTCCCGTCGCTCGAAAGACAGAGCCACCCAAAGTTTCCCTCCGCCACCTTCTTCCACGTCTTCGTGGCAAAGCTG
>DASSKX010000608.1:0-2102 GCA_035689925.1 Acidobacteriaceae bacterium | reverse complement strand
GACATCCTGCTGCGGCTCAACACCTTCGCGCAGCAGTACAGCAACCTCGGCAAGATCGCCATCCTGGAGCTGTTCGCCGGCGCTTATTCGCGCGGCGAGCTGCAGATCCCCGACCCGCTGCGCGAAATCATCGGCGACACGCTTTCGGCCGCCACGCTCGCCCGCTGGCAGCGCGCCAAAGATCAGCAAGGCGTCGCCGCACTCGCCGGCGCCTACGGCAACCGCGCCGGCACCGGCAAGATCGAGTCCGACACCGAGCTGCGCGACTTCATCATCGCGATGCTGGTGGACCGCCCGCACCTGGGCGCGCGCCAGATCAGCCGTGGCCTGCACGGCCGCTTCGGCGACAGCAAGGAATTGCCGTGCCTGCGCAGCATCGAGCGCTTCCTCACGCGCTGGAAACGCGAGAACGCCCAGGTGTTCACGGCGGTGGCCAACCCGGACGCCTGGAAGAACCGCTACATGGTCGCGCACGGCCGCGCCGACGAAGACGTGGTGCGGCTGAACCAGCGCTGGGAGTTCGACTCCACGATGGCGGACGTGATGCTCACCGACGGCCGCCACGTGATCGTGCAGATCGTGGACGTCTGGTCGCGCCGGCGCATGTTCCAGGTCAGCAAATCCTCCAGCGCGGAGGCGATCTGCCAGACGATGCGGCGCTGCCTGATGCAGTGGGGCGTGCCCGAGCAGGTGAAGCTCGACAACGGCCAAGACTACGTCAGCCATCGCATGCAGCGCGTGTTCGATTCGCTGGACTGCGATGTCCACCTCTCCGCGCCGTTCTCGCCCTGGCAGAAACCGCACGTTGAAAGCGGCTTCAAGACCTTCTCACACGATCTTCTGGAAATGCTGCCGGGCTACAGCGGACACAGCGTGGCCGATGCCCAGGAGCTGCGCGCACGGCACAGCTTCGCCGACCGCCTGATGCAGAAAAACGCGGTGGTGGAGATCAAGCTGGACTCCGCCGCGCTGCAGGAATTCTGCGACCGCTGGACGCGCGACGTCTACGAGCACGAACCGCGCTCAGGTTTGGACGGCATGACCGTCTTCCAGCGCCTGGCGAGCTGGCGCGGCGAGGTCCGCCGCATCACCGACGAGCGCACGCTGGATCTGCTGCTCGCCGAAGCGCCGGACGGTCACGGCGGGCGTACGGTGGGCAAGAAGGGCATCCGCGTGGATGGCCTGCTCTATATCGCGCCGGAGCTCGGCGCTTTCGCTGGCGAGCGCGTGCGCGTGCTCTACGACCCCGACGACGTCGGCCGCATCGTGGTCTATCACGACGACCAGTTCGTGTGCGTGGCCAAATGCCCGGAAGTGCTGGGCGTATCCCGCCGCGAGATTGCCATCGAATCGCGCGCCCGCCAGAAGGCCGAGATCGAGGCCGCGCGCCGCGAGCTGCGCGCGCTGGCCCGCAAGGCCGACACACGCGACATCGTCTTCGAATACCTCGATCGCAAGGAGCGCGAGGCACAGACCGTCGCCACGCTGCCCCCGCCCAACGTGGTGCACATCACGCCCGCCATCGAGCAGGCGCGCGCCTCAGCGGATGCACTGGACGAAGTGCCCGGGCCTGTCGTGCGACCAACCACGCTCGCCGATGTCGAGGCCGCGCGCGACCTGGTGCGCTCCGAGCAGATCGCAGAAGGCGAAAGGCCAGAAAAGGAGTTTGTGTGGGCCCTCGACATGATGGCGACGCCGCCGGAGGAGTGGAACGATATCCAGCGGCAGCGGCTGAAGGTCTACACCAATTCGGCGGCTTTCAAGGGCCGCTACATGATCTTCGAAGAGTTCGGGCCGTCCGCGTTCGGCTTGAGCGATCCCAAATATCTAACCCTGCTTCCGAACGGATCAGCGTTCGATCGCATTCGCCAAGCGCAGTTGCACGGTGATGCATGAGCACTGCAGCCGCACTTCGCGCCGTCCACGCCACAGAGGGTGGATGGTTCCATGTCTCCGCCTTCGCAGCGCTTCTGCGCTGCACAGAAGCGGAAGCACTCACCGCACTCGATCTGGGCGTGGCAGCCGGCTATCTCCAGAAATTCGTACCGATACCAGGAAAGACGCCACCCATCTACCGCGAGACCACAAGAGGTGATTGGGTG
>DASSKX010000607.1:0-3012 GCA_035689925.1 Acidobacteriaceae bacterium | reverse complement strand
CGAACTGCCGGAGTTCCCCCGCAACGTGCTCGAAGTGATGCGCCAGCCGCTCGAAGACCGCCGCGTCACCATCTCGCGCGCGGCTATGTCGCTGACGTTTCCCGCCGCGTTCATGTTGGCCGCGGCGATGAATCCGTGTCCCTGCGGCTATTTCAACGACCGCGCCCGCGAGTGCCACTGCACGCCGCCGATGATTCAGCGCTATGTCGCCAAGGTCTCCGGCCCGCTGCTCGACCGCATCGACATCCACATTGAGGTCCCGGCCGTGCAGTACAAAGAGCTGCGCAGCGGAGCGGCAGCCGAATCCTCCGCCGTGATTCGCGCCCGGGTGCTCGCGGCCCGCGAACGCCAGCGCGAGCGCTTCGCATCCGCCAAAGAGAAGGTCTTCTCGAACGCGCAGATGGGCACGCGCCAGATTCGCGCCTTCTGCGAGCTGTCGCCGGACGCGGAAAAGCTGCTGGAGCGCGCCATGCTGCAGCAGGGGCTCACCGCGCGCGCTCACGACCGCATCCTCAAGGTCGCCCGGACCATCGCCGACCTCGCCGGCGACGCGAACATCTCCGTGCCGCACATCGCCGAGGCGATCCAATACCGCACGCTGGATCGCAGCTACTGGGCGAACTGAGCAGTTGCTGTGTTCACCGCAATTGTCACCAAATGGTGATAAAATCGGTGATGCCGGGAGGAATCCGTGAGAGCGACAGTGACACTCGACGACGACTTAGTGCGCAAGGCGCAGAAGTACACCGGCATCAAGGAGAGATCGGCCCTGCTGAGGGCGGCCCTCGAAGCCCTGATTCACATTGAGGCGTCACGAAGGCTGGCCGCGATGGGTGGCACGGAACCCGAGCTCGAATACATCAAGCGCACAAGAGCCGACAATCTGTGATTCTGGCCGACACCTCTGTCTGGGTTGATCATCTGCACCGTGCGAATCCCATCATGGCCGCCCTCCTGCACTCAGGAAAAATTGCGACCCACCCATTCGTCCTTACGGAAGTCGCCCTGGGATCAATGCGTGATCGTCGAGCGAAGCTTGCCGCCCTGGACACGCTGTTGCGCGTCAATGTCGCCGAAAGCGATGAAGTACGGCGCCTCATCGAATCCCATTCGCTCTACTCGAAAGGGCTCGGCCTCACCGACGTGCACCTGATCGCCTCCTGCCTGATGACGGTCGGTATCCAGTTGTGGACGCGAGACAAAACTCTCGCCAGAGTGGCGAAATCCCTGGGACTCCACGCCAACCTGCCCTGAGACTTCCCGACTGCGCGATCCCAGGTCCTACGGCTTCGCCCCCGCTAATCCCTGCGCCCCCAGCGCCGTCACCATGATCGCTTCATTGGCCTGCGGAGACGTGGTCGTCCCCACCACCACGATGTTCGACTGCGCGCCCGGATAGTAGTAGCAGCGCGACCAGGAGCCTTTTCCCTGGAGCGCGCGGCAATGAAAGGTCTCCGGCACCTGCTGTGCCAGCGGCGATCCGCCCAGTCGCGAGTGGTACGTTTTGAAGCTGCCCCGCGGCGCGTCGGCCACCGCCGCCTCATCCATCTCCTGCTTCGTATCGGGAACGGCGTGCGCCATCGCTAAGGCGGCGTTCTCATAGATGCGATACTGCACGCTGCTCTTCACGCCGGCGCCCGGCCCGGCAATCGTGTACAGGATCTCGTGTTTAGCACCGTTCACCGGCGCAGAGACGGCCTCCTCCCCGACATACGTCATGGCCGGATCGAAGCCGTGCACGGAGTCAGCCGAGAGCGCCTGCTTCGCCTGTTTCTCCGCCTGCCCCGCCGTGGACTGCGCGAACGCAGCCGTTTCCCCGAGCAGAAAAAACGTGCTCATGGCGAGCACGCACAACAAACCGCTGCGTTTCATAGTCATCTCCGTCGTATTGTCGGCTTCGGAGTGCCGAGCGTCAACGTCCAGGCCGGAACCCTTCCGCCGCCGCATTGTGGGATATTAGTGGGAACCAGATTGTTCCGCAGCGCCCGCTGTGGCGGTTCCATTCCAAAGGCAGCGAGATCCCGGTGGCCAGTGGCTTAATCAACCGCGACGTATCCATTCAAGCCCAGGCTCGGGCGGACTGCGGCCGCGACACCCCGTATCTCCGCATCTTCAAGTCGAACGTCTACGTCCGCGACCACGACCGCAGCATCGAGTTCTATGTCCGGAAGCTGGGCTTCTGCGTGGTCGCCGACCAGCGCTTCGAGTTCGGCCGCTGGGTGGCGATCGCCCCGCCCGACGGCAGCGCCATCCTCGCGCTGCTCGTTCCCCGGCGCGGCTCGGAAAATTACCGGCTCATCGGCAAGCCCACGCAGATCGCTTTCATCGCGGAAGACGTGAACGCCACCTACGACTTGTGGTCGAGCCGCGGCGTCCGCTTCGACCAGCCGCCCCAGCCGCAGTTGTGGGGCGGTGTCTTCGCGCGCTTTGAGGACGTGGACGGCAACAGCTTCGAGCTGATCGGCTCCGACGAGATGAGCCGTTTGATCGAGGAGCAGCGGCGCGAGGCCAGCGAGCGCGTCGAGCGAGAACGCCGCCTCGAGCAGGAACTGCGCATCGCGCGCGAGGTGCAGGCGCGGCTCTTCCCGCAGACCACTCCGCCGCTCCAGACGCTCGACTACGCCGGCGTCTGCATGCAGGCGCGCCACGTCGGCGGCGATTACTACGACTTCCTCTCCTTTGGCCCGAACCGCTTCGGCCTGCTCATCGGCGACATCTCCGGCAAGGGCATCGCGGCGGCTCTGCTCATGGCCAATTTGCAGGCGAACCTGCGCAGTCAGTTGGCCATGGCGCGCGAAGAGCCCGAGCGTTTTCTGCGCAGCGTCAACGAGACCTTCTACGACAACAGCGTCGACAGCGCCTACTCCACCATCTTCTTCGCCGAATACTGCGACGACGAGCAGAAGCTCCGCTATGCGAACTGCGGCCACCTGCCCGGCCTGCTGCTGCGCACCAGCGGCGTCGTCGACGAACTCACTCCCACGGGAACCGTCCTCGGGCTCTTCCGTGAGT
>DASSKX010000606.1:0-4184 GCA_035689925.1 Acidobacteriaceae bacterium | reverse complement strand
CAGCAAGACGCCTCGCGCGCAGAAGTCCGGCAATGATGGCCAGTTTGCCTTCACCGGGCTGCCTGCGGGCGTCTACGTAGTGACCGCGACCGCTCCGGGGATGGGCACCGCCCAGTCCACCAAAATCACGCTGAGCGAAGGCGAAACCCGCTACCTGCCGCAACTGGTGCTGCCGGTCGTAGGGTCGACCACGGTACGCGTTACGGCCAATCAGGAGCAGATCGCTACCGAGGAAGTCCACCTCGAGGAAAGCCAGCGCATCCTGGGCGTGTTTCCGAACTTCTTTTCGAGCTTCGACTGGAACGCTCCGCCACTGAATTCAAAGCTGAAGTTCCATCTCGCGCTGCGTTCGCTCATTGATCCCACCGTCTTCCTCGAGGCCGGGGCGATCGCCGGGGGAGAGCAGATGCAGGGGCTCTACCCCGGGTTCGGGAAGGGTGCCGAGGGTTACGGCAAGCGCTATGCCGCGGCGTACGCCAATACGTTTGACAGCCGCATCCTCGGCGAGGCGCTGTTTCCGTCGATCTTTCACCAGGACCCGCGGTATTTCTACAAGGGTACCGGCAGCTTCACGTCGCGCGCGACGTATGCCGCGGAGCAGGGCGTGATGTGCCGCGGCGATAACGGCCATCAGCAGTTCTGTTATTCGCATGTGCTGGCCTACTTTGCCGCGGGGGCGATCTCGAACCTGTATTACCCGCAGGGCAATCGCGGCGCCTCTCTGGTCGTGGAAAACGGGTTCATTGAGATCGGCGGAGCGGCGGCGGCGAATCTGCTGCGCGAATTTGTGTGGCCGCAGTTCACCACGCATTCGCCGCGGTCCATCCTCGGCAAGCACTAGAGGACGATGCACTCCATGGGGGTACAACCCCAGTGACAGATCGCAAGCGTGCCAACCGGAGGCTGCCGAGTGCATTGCGCCTATTCCTGCGAGTCGGGGATGCCTTCGGCGTATACTGAAGAGGTAGTTCGGATTTTCCTTTCTCGCCTCCAGCCACTGCGCACCGCTCAGACGAGCAACGTTCAGGCACGCAACCGGTCGACTGGAGCCCCTCTGTGAGTCTCATCAAGAAATCCGACGTAAAGGACCATCTGTCTACGCGAACGGGCAGGACCTCGATTTTTCCTTTTGCGCCAGCGCAACCGGAGCCGGCACCCGATCTCGCAACGACAGCGCGGGAGAGCGTCGTCAGCGAACCCGGCACCAGCGTCAGCTCCGACGCCCCGATCACTCCTGAAGCCGTATCGAATGCGGTGACTGTTGATTCTGCTGCAATTCCGGCGAAGGTGGGAAGCGCCGGGAGCCCTTCGTGATCCGGTCGGCGGCGATTTTTGTTCGCGTCGGGTCCATTCTCCCCAACGGCCTTCGGTTGAAGCAGACCTCGTTTAATGCGGCGTGGATGCTGGCCGAGGATGTGGCGCCTGCGCACCTGGATCGTGCGGTACGCGATGCCGGATGGCAGTTTATGTGGCTCCATGCGGCTTACAGCCGTCTGGGCTACGGCCGAACCGACGAAGCGGCCATCCATCGGGCGATTGCGCGCGCACTTTCGCAGACCAGCGAACGCTTCAATGCAGCGGAACTCGGCGCCGTTCGTGTGTTGCGCTACCCGGGCTTGCGGATCGCCAAAGCGACCCTGCACACGCGCCACATTCAGCAGACTGTCTCCCTGAGTCCGATCGACGAGATGACGATTCGGCAGCTCGCGCCGAAAGAGCCTCCTCCAGGGCCGCTGCAGTAATCCTGATCCGACAGCACCGGCGGACTGCAGGAAAGCAGCGAATGACGATCGATCATATTTGGTTTGCAAGGAGACCACGTGAATAATGAGCACTGTACCGATGAGACGCGTCCTCCGGCAGCGAATACGCCCGCTGCAACGGGAGACCTCATCATCAAAAATCAGCAGTTTTCGTCCAGTCATACTTCGAATGATTTGTGGTCGGGACTGAATGCGGAGTTTCCACCGAAGACGATGCATTACGAGATCGTCGCGCAGAACACGGCTGAGGTGGAGAACCTCGAAAACGCGCCGGCTGTGAGCATGGCGGCTTATCTGGTCGAATCGGATCAGATGCAGCTGCTGCGGACGATCAGTATCTACAGCGAGCGGGGCACCAGTTCGGACCAGATACGGCTGCTGTACATGAACGCCAGCGCGCTTCTCATCTGGAAAGCGATGGGCAGAACCCCAACACTGGTCGGCTCACGCCATCGCCCACCCACTACGGCTCTCCTGATGTATGGAGTTCCGTTCAGCGAGTGATGCATCGGGTGTTGCTCAAGCAATCCTGCAGCAGTCTTCGGTAGCCCGCAGACCTACCGCGTCTCGGTTGCGCCCACGGCGTCTCCTCAGCGCGTCGCATCAATGGACCTGCGTTGGCTATTCCGCGATGTGGATGCAATGCTCCGCGATGGACGATCGCATCCTGGCGACTTCCTGACTCATGATGCGCATGGCTGCCCGCCAGAGCGCAGGCTTGCTCGCAAGCGCCTCGAGAACACGGTCGGAGCTGATAAATCCCAGTTCGGAATCCGTCAATGCCTTTGCCGTCGAGCTGTAGGTCCCCATTGATGGCAGCACGAAGGCCGACGATGCTCCCCGGAGCGACAACTTCCATGGGATTCTTCTCTTCCGTCTCCGGCCTGAGCAGAGCGATCGTGCCACTGCGGACGACGTAAACGCACTGGACGGTGCGTCGCGGCGGAACAGAAGCGTACCCGCCGGTACAGATGTGCTGCTCGCGAGCCGGTTCAGCCCATCGAAGAGTTCGTCGATCATGCCGACCTCCTGCCCGTCGGCCCACCACGCCAGTGGCGCAGTGGGCCTGGGGGATGCGGCACGTCCGAACCAACTCCAGCCCCGGAGAGGGCACGAAGGTGTGGCTAGCAGCCATTCTGCCGTGAGCCGCGCCGATCAGCGCGTGATGCATGTCACAGTCCTGAGCCTGGACAAACAATTGTCCGGGGGATGAAAAACAGAGCTGGTCAGGCTTCTCCTGCGCTGCGTATTGCCGGTGAGAAGGACGCGACTTATGATGGCGTGCGACTCGTACGGAGATTGAATGGACCGTCACAGGCTGGGTGTTTGTGCGGGACTTGCCATGTTCGGGCTGAGCGGGGCGGCGTACGCGGCTCCATTGTTGGCCGCGCACGCGTGCCCGTCGCCGGAGCTGACCCGGGCGGGCGCGCGGTGCGGCGTCGTCGAGGTGCCCGAAGATCCGGCCAAACCCGATCGGCAAATCGATCTGCATGTCGTGATTGTTCCCGCGCTGCACCCGAAGGCGGGTGAACCTCCACTGTTTCATCTGGAAGGAGGTCCGGGCATTGCCGCGACGAACGCTGCGCTCTTCTACGCAGGTCCGGGAAGCACGTATCGCAAGTCGCAGGATGTCGTGCTGGTGGACCAGCGGGGTACCGGGGGCTCACGGCCGCTTCACTGCGCGGCCATTGAGAACCGCTCGCCCCTGGCTGATGAGCTGGTCGCTGCGGACGTCGTCGCATGCCGCAAGGAGCTGAGTGCGCAAGCGGACCTGGCGAACTATTCGACCGTCCGTACTGCCGAAGACGTTGACAGCGTGCGACAAGCCCTGCACGCTGAGCAGATCGACATCTGGAGCATCTCTAACGGAACGCGTCTCGCGCAGCAGTACATCAAGGCATTTCCCACGCGGGTTCGCCGAGCCGTGATGGCGGGGTTTGTTCCTCTCGATTACAAAACGCCGCTCTTCCACGCCATGAACGCACAGCGGGTCGTGGATCTTCTGATCTACAAGTGCCGTGCCGATCCGAGCTGCAGCGCGAAGTATCCCAATCTTCGGGAGGAATGGAATACCGTGCTGGCGAGGCTGGACCATTCTCCTGCCCAGGTGCAGTGGAACGGGGCGCCGGCATCGCTGGGGCGCGGCCGCTTCACGGAAGAGGTGCGGAATTCGTTGTCCACCGCGGCGGGACAACGTGGATTTCCCGCGCTGGTGCACGCGGCGTTCAACGGTGACTTCGGACCCTTTCTGCATCTGCTGCGCAAGGGTCCCTCGCCCTTCGCCATGGGGCTGTATCTGACGATCGCGTGTTCGGAGGGAGGCAGCCGCATCGCGCCCGCCGACATTCAGCGCTACACGGAAGGAACATTCCTGGGCGAGTATCGCGTGCGTGAGGAACTGGACGCCTGCGCGGAATGGCC
>DASSKX010000605.1:0-3750 GCA_035689925.1 Acidobacteriaceae bacterium | reverse complement strand
GGGCAAACAGCGTCGACGGTGTGGCCGACCATTTGCAGCGCCTGGAACGGCACCATGGTCTCGTAGTCTTCGGCAAAGTCGCCGACGATCATCAGCAGCCTGGCTTGGCTCATCTGCTTTCCTCCTTTCTTTCAGACGCGGTGCGGGACCGGTCTGCTCCAGGAATGATAGACCCCGCCATGAATGCCGGGTTTTTATAATCGAACTGCACCAAATCTGAAACCGAACGCGGGGAACTGTTGGGACTCTTCCGAAAGAAGCTAAAGCAGGAACACAAAGTGATGCTGCAGGCGGAGCGCGCGAAGGGCGCACTGCTGCCCGAGTACCACCGCGCCACGCCGGAGTGTCCGCACCCGGAGCGCTGGCACATGTACGACTCGATGACGGCCGAGGCGGAGGTGCTGGAGTTTCTGCGCTCGCTGGTCACGACCATGAAACCGAACCTGATCGTCGAGACGGGGTCGTTCCTGGGCGTGAGCACCGTGTGGATGGCCGAGGGCCTGCGGCAAAACGGCTTTGGTCGGATCGTAAGCTGCGAGTTCGATCCGGTGGTGTTTGCGAAGGCGCAGGAGAAGATTGCCGCGTCGGGACTGGCGGAATGGATCGACCTGCGCAACGGGTCGAGTCTCGAGTTGGAACTGCCGGGGCAGATTGACCTGCTCTTCAGCGACAGCGATCTCGATATTCGCGAGCAGGAGGTACGCCGGTTTCTGCCGCAGATCAGTCCCAATGGGCTGATCCTGATGCATGACGCCAGTTCGCATCCGGGCACCGTCCGCGAGGCCGCGAAGAAACTGGAGGAGGAGGGGCTGATCTCGGTCGTGCTGCTGCCCACACCGCGAGGTCTGGCGGTCGCGCAGAAACGGGCGGGCAGAAAATAGCGAGTGCCCGGATCGGCACACTCACTCTGTCGCTATTCGTAGGCCAGCGCGTCGATCGGGTCTTTGCTGGCGGCCTTCCAGGCGGGGTAAAGCGCGCCGAGGACCGAGCCGACCAGGGCGATTGCTGCACCTTCCGCGCGCAGGCTGTTATCCACCAGGAAGGGAATCGTCGGGAACTTTGCGCCCACTGCGACCCGGAGCACCTCCGTCAGGCCGATGCCCACGACGATGCCAACGATCGCCACGAGCACCGCCTCGCGCAGCACCAAATTCATGATGTAGAGCTTCGAGGCGCCGAGCGACTTCAGGATGCCGATCTCGCGAGTGCGTTCCATGACCGCTGTGTACATCGACTGAAAGATCACCAGGAATCCGACAATCACGGCGATGAAGATGACGACGCGCAACGCAATGTTGAAGCCGGGCAGGTGCTCAGGGGTCATCAGAGACATCCAGTCGGAGAGGGTCTGAACCTTGTAGGTGCTCAGAGTCTGAGTGTTCTGAATCTCATCGATGATGGCCTGCTGGTTTTTGGGATCGTCGCTGCGCAGATAAAAGATGGTGGCATTGCCAGGTGAGCCCATCAGAGCGCTGACCGTCGCGATCGGAGCGAAGACGCGACTTCCCTTGCCATGCTCGACGATGCCGGTGACCTGGAAGTCGTGGTTCATGATCTTGAGCATTGAGCCAACCTGGGTGTGATTGGCGCGCGCATAGAGATCGTCGACGATCGCTGAGTACGGTCCCGTGAACGGGCCGCCGGATACGAAATTGAAGGGCCGGAGGGCGTTGTAGCTTTCATAGTCGATCCCGTAGATCGACTGCACGGATTTCGTAACGTTGAGCTGAATGGCTACGGGGGAGGCGATTGCCACATGAGGCATCTTGCCCAGCACCGTCGCGACTTTAGCGGGAACCGGTGCCCCTCCGACCGCGCTGATGAAACTGGCTCCGGGCGGCTGCACGATGATGTCCGCACCGATGCCGCTGGTCTGCTGGGCGGCTCCTTTGACCATGCCCACCATGATGGCGACGATGGACAGGATCATGATGACTTCAATGGCGACGGCGAGCACGCTGATGGTCGAGCGCACGGGACGGTAGAGGATGTTGCCGACGACAAGCTTGTTCATCTGTTTGTTTGGATGGAACGCGCAGCGTTTTCAGGGTAGCAAAGCCAGGAGGACGGCGGAGGCAGGGCAAGCGGCAAGGCCAGGCTGCACCCGCTGAGGTGCAAAGCGGCACGCAAAGGGGATACGGGATGGTATTGACTGCCGAGTTATCGACTCGCCAACGGGACGGTTACCTTAGTGACCGTGTAGGTCTGTGGAAAATAAGGTACTTAATTCATTTTTTCTTTGACGTCCGGAGGTTACCAGGAGTACGTTTTTCCTGAACCTCAATCCCCCATCCGAAAGGAGGCCGTGATTTTGGGTCATTTCGGCGAGGAACTGCGCAGGGAACGGGTCTCCCGGGGAATTGACCTGGAGACCATCAGCGGTACCACCAAAATTGTCACCCGGTATCTGGCAGCGCTGGAAAATGATCAGTTTCAGATATTGCCGGGGGGCATTCTAGCCAAGGGCATTGTGCGCGGCTACGTTCGGGCAGTCGGCCTGGACGAGCCAACCTGGGTCGAGCGTTTTCTGGAGGCGAGCCAGCCACAAAGGGCTGCCGAACCGGATAACGGATGGGTTGAATTTGCCACCAACGTCAAGATGTCGCGTCCGAAGAAGGAAGCTGGTTCGGGCATGCCGCTGCGCTGGATGGGTTTTTGCTTTCTTTTGGTGTTGCTGGTCGGGGTAGGTTGGTTTGTTTACAGCTACGTGAGCGGGCGTCCGGTGACCGGACAGATCGCTCCGCATGCGGTGACCACCGCCGCCATCACCTCTCCGGTGAACGGCACCTCCGGTCAGTAGTCATTACCTCTGTGACCTGTTGCGGGTCCCGTTTCCTTCCTTAGCCTGCAACTATGCTCTCCCGAACAATGTGGGTTTGTGCTGTGCTGGCATTGGCTGCGCCCCAGGCCTGCTGGTGTGCGGCAAAGGTGCACACGGTTGCGTTGGGCAGCGTGCGCCATGAGCCGTACTCGCCGGCGGGCGATCCGGCCGGAGCGCAGAAGGACGAGAAGTTCCTGAACGTGCGGCCGCTTGTGGTGGACGGCAAAGTGAAGGACTGGAGCACCGGCGATGTGCACGAGGTCACCGAGCGGAGCTTCGCGGTGCGCCGGGCCGTGCGGCTGAACGATTCCCTGCCCGGCGATCACGGGACCAAATGGGTGTGGCAACGCGGACCCTGGGTCCTGGTGGATCGCGGGAGCGGCAAGATAACGGCGCTGCATCTGCCGGATTTCGACCCGGCCGTGTCAACCGTGATTTGGTTCCGCGATTACGCGGCCTACTGCGGCGTGAATGCGAGCGGCAAGCAGTTGTACGCTGTCGTAGCGCAGGTGGCGGCGCGGCGTCCGCTCATGGCGAAGAAGCTGCAGGCGTGGGATGCGGCAAATCATGAAACGCCCGTCTGCGCTCCAGCGGTTTGGCAGCGGGATCCGCTGAAGGTCACGTTCCAGTCAACCGGCGCGGATCCGGTGAGCTTCGATCTGGTGGGCACCTCAGCCGTTCTGGTTGAGGATGGCGATAACGAGAACGAATAGTTTGCTCTGATTACCGCTGCCGGGCAGCGTGCCGTGTGGCGCGGGCACTGCCGCCACTTCCTGGCTTACGATGAGGGGATGGAGCCTCTCGACGAATTGCTGCATCAGGCGGAGATGGCGCATGGGCATCTATGCGCCGGCCAGGTGCTGGGTGTTCGCATGGCGATGCTGGGATGCCGGCGCCTTGGCATCGAAGAGCCGCGCGGGCGCGACCGC
>DASSKX010000604.1:0-2643 GCA_035689925.1 Acidobacteriaceae bacterium | reverse complement strand
CCGTCGCCCCCGACTTCCTCCAGGAACGCCGCGACTAGCGGCGTTCCCCACCCAGTTTTGTCATCCTGAGCGAAGCGCCGCAGGCGCGGAGTCGAAGGACCTGCACTTTCGCGGGTGTCCCATGCACGTCCTGTTTTGGCTGGAGTGGACCTTTCACCGCCCCGGCCACTCCCACCGCGGCGTATTGAACATCGTCTGTCCCGCGACCACCGTCTCGCCGAACGACTTCTCCAGATGCACGCGTCCGCATCCGCCCGCGTGCTCCAGGGCACTCAGCAGACCCTGCGCGTGCGACACCACCAGAATCTGCGCCCGCTGCGCCGCCGCCGTAATCAGCCGCGCCAGCGCGGGCAGCAGATCCGGATGCAGACTCGTCTCCGGCTCATTCAGCACCATCATCTCCGGCGGACGCGGCGTCAGCAGCGCCGCCGTCAGCAGCAGAAAACGCAGCGTCCCATCCGACAACTCCGCCACGCTCAGCGGACGCAGCAATCCATGCTGCTGCAGCTGCAATTCAAACCGCCCATTCTGCGACTCGACCCAAAACCGGCTGCCCGGAAACGCATCTTCAATCGTCCGCGCCAGCCCCTCGTTGTCCCCAATCTCGACAATCGTCTGCAGCGCCGCCGCCAGATCCGTCCCATCGTTATTCAGCACCGGCGTGAACGTCCCGATATGCGCGCTTCGCACCGGCGACGCCGTGTCCGTGCGAAAGCTGTCGTAGAAACGCCACCCGCGAATCGCCTCCCGCACCTCCAGCATCTCCGGCGCGCGCTGCGGATCGGCAATGCTCGCCAGCATGCTGTCCGCCGTGCTCAGGTTCTTCGTCAGCACCGCAGACTCATCGTCCTTCTCCCCCGCGACCGTCACCAGCGCATTCCGCCGATCCACCAGCGCGGCGGCCCTGCGATACCGGCCCCCGTGCCAAATGCACTCCCGCTTGATCGCCGGATCCAGCAGAAACATCGTCGGCACGCCCGGCGGCGGCGGATACCCCAGCTCGATGCTGTATCCAAACATATCGCTGCTGAACCCCAGCTTCAGGCTCACTGGCTTCTTGCGCGGCGTGCCCTCAATCGGATGCTCGCCCTTGCGCACGCTGCGCGCAATCTCCTCCGGCCCGGCCCACAGCGTCGACGGCAGCCCACCCTCCCGCGCCAGTGACGCCACCACCGCATTCTGCGCCGCATCCGCCAGCAGCCGCAGCGCCCGATACAAGCTCGACTTGCCGCTGCCGTTCGCGCCCGTCACCACCGTCAGCTTCTCGAGCGGCAACACCAGCTCCCGCAGCGATCGGTATCCGGAAATCGCGAGCGTCTGAATCACCAGGCCAGCATACAGCCCCTCACCACTGACTACTGATTACTGACCACTGACTAATCACTTCCCCCCGCACCCACATCCCCGTAAACTGAAACCGAATGGGCGCCGGCTTCGCATCCACCGACCGCTTTCTTGCGGACCTGAAGGAAAACAAGCTCCGCCCCGGATACGTCCTCATCGGCGACGACGTCTTCCTCTACGAGCGCTGCCGCCGCGCCGTCCTCGCCGCGCTCGTCCCCGAGGAGATGCGCGACTTCTGCCTCTCCGACATCGACCTCGCCGAAACCACCATCTTCGAAGCGCTCGACCGCGCGCAGACGCCCTCTCTCATGGCGCCCTTTCAGGTCCTCTTCATCCGCAACCTGAAGAACCTCTACACCCGCGGCGCGAAGAAGGAAGAGTTCGCCGCCATCGACGCCTACTTCCGCTCGCCCAACCCGCAGGCGCTCGTGCTCTTCGTCGCCGACCACATCCGCATCCCCTCGGACCCGCGCCGCATGGACTACGACGACCGCAACCGCTACGACCGCATCCGCGAGACGCTCGGCGACTGGTGCGGCATCGTGGAACTGGCCCGCGTCGACGAAACCGACGCGCTCAAGTGGATCGCCGTCGAAGCGAAACGCCGCGAGGTGCAGGTCGATCAGGACGCCGCCCGCGAACTGGCCGACGCGCTCGGCGCGGACATGATGCTGATCGCCTCCGAACTCGAAAAGCTCATCCTCTTCGTCGGCGCGAAAAAGCTCGTCACCCTCGGCGACGTCGAGACCATGGTGCTCGCCGCCAAGCAGCGCTCGCTCTACGAGCTCACCGACGCCCTCTCCGCCAACGACCGCGCCCGCGCCGTCGCCCTGCTGCACGGCCTGCTCAACGCCAGCGACGGCGGCGAAGACTCCGCCATCGGACACCTCTACATGCTGGCGCGCACCTTCCGCCAGATGCTGGTCATCCTCGAGAAGAACGTGCGCGACTCGCGCGCCATCTGGCAGGCGCTCTGGCAGGGCTTCCGCATGCCGCCCTTCGCCGCCGAAGACGTCATCCGCCAGGCCCGCCGCTACAAATCGCGCCGCGAGCTCACCCGCGCGCTCCGCCTCATCGCCCGCGCCGACCTGGAACTCCGCTCCCAGCCCCCCGACAAACGCCTCGTCCTCGAACGCCTCGTCCTCGACCTCGCCTCCGAGCCCAAACCCGCCCACCTCGCCCCCTCACCGCAGTACGCGATGGAGTGGTAAGCCGACGTGTTGGAGATCAAAGCAGAAGTTATTCGATGTTAGGCTGTTCGCATGAATCGAGGCTTGTATGTCGAAGCGCAGATTCGCG
>DASSKX010000603.1:0-5737 GCA_035689925.1 Acidobacteriaceae bacterium | reverse complement strand
GCTCACGGCGGGTTTCGTCGTCGCGCCGCGTGGCCTTGGATCCATGATGGGGCTGCCGATTGTCGGATACATCAGCAGTCGCGTGGATAACCGCTGGCTGCTGACAATTGGGTTCACCGCGTTCGGAGTCTTTACGATCTGGTTTGCGAATGTGAATCTCTCCATCGGACCGACTACGATGCTGATTCCCATCATGCTGACGGGAACGGGAATGGCGTTTCTATTTGTGCCGATTGGATATATGGCCACCTCGAGCATCAGCAACGAGCAGATGGGGAACGCCACCGGCATTTTCAATTTGCTCAGGAATATTGGCGGGTCAATCGGAATCTCGATGGCGACAACGATGCTGGCGCGGCGGGCAGCGTATCACCAGAGCGTCATCGCTGCGGCGGTTCCGCAGACGGGCCATGAGTTCCAGACGCATCTGTGGGGGTTGACCGGGTATTTGTCGCGACAGATGGGGCACGCAGGGGGGCATCCGGCAGCGCTGGCCGCGATGTACATGCACCTGCAACGGCAGGCGGTGTTGTGGGCCTTTGTGGATGTCTTCCGGTGGACGGCGCTGGTGACGTTTGCCGCGGGATGCATGGTGTGGCTCTTTCGGAAAGTCACGCATGAGAAGGATGGGAGCGTGAAGGTGCATTGAGCCGAGTGGATAGGGTGCAGGGGATAGGGTGTAGGAAACGCCGGCCTGGTCAATCCTGTGCCAGTACTCGGAACAGGCAAGCCATTGTCGGCAGGTCGAGTTGTTCGGCGCGTGATTGCGGGGGAATGTTGCAGGACTCGAATGCTGCTGTGATGGCACCGGGATCGTAACCGGCGGTGCGGAGATTCTTCGCAAGCATCTTGCGCTTCTGCGCGAAGCCAATTCTAAGAAATGCGATAAAGGCGGCGGCGGGATCGGGCTGATCCTGCGTCGGCGTGAGCTGTAGCTCCTCGAAGCGCGGCGTCATGGTGAGGCGCAGGACGGTGGAGTGGACCTGCGGCGGTGGCGAGAACGCTCCTGGTGGTAATGTGAAGAGCTTTTCGACGCGGGCGTAGAGCTGTGTCGTCGCGGAGAGGAGTCCATAGTCGTGCGTACCCGGCGATGCAGCGACGCGGTCGGCGACTTCGCGCTGAATCATGATGACGGCGCGCTCGATGTGCTGGTGGGCGGCAAACAGGTGCAGCAGGATGTCGGAGGTGATGTAGTAGGGAAGATTGCCGACGACGAACAGCTTCTCTTCGCCAGGTGCGCGGAGCGCGGCGAGGTCTGTCGAGAGGATGTCCTGCTCGAGGATCTGCACGTTGGCGCGGCCGGCGAATTGCTCGCGCAGGCGCGGGGCGAGGTCGCGGTCGAGTTCGATGGCGATCAGGCGCTGGGCCCGGCCCGCGAGGATTGAGGTGATCGCGCCGCGGCCGGGGCCGATTTCGACGACCGTGCGATGCGTGATGTCGCCGAGCGCGTCGGCGATGGCGGCCTGCGCGGTGGGGCTGACGAGAAAGTTCTGCCCAAGTTTGGGTCGCTGCGGCCTGGTGCGCATCTGTCCTGATTGTGCCGCGTGCGCAGGCGCCAGGTCGAGAGGATCGCCATTGCATCCTTCGCCGCAATTTGCGCCACTACAAAACAGCAGGGTTTATTCTCAGCTTTCGGTTCTTCTCGGAGTGATTCATGCATATTGTGTTTGCGGCGTCGGAGTGCGCGCCGTGGGCCGCGACCGGCGGCATGGGAGAAGTGGTCGGTGCGCTCTCGCGAGCGATTGCCAGCCTTGGTCATGAAGTAACGGTTTATTTGCCGTATTACCGGCAGGTGCGGGAGAAGTATCCCGAGAAGAATTACGCCATCCGCAGCATTACGATCCCGTATCAGGACTACAGCCGGTTCGTCTCGATTCTCGACGGCGGCGTGCAGGATGGGGTGCAGCTCTATTTCGTGAACAATCCGGAGATGTTCGACCGCGAGGCGATGTACGGCGTCGCGGCTGGCGACTATCCGGACAACTGGGAGCGATTCGCTCTTTATTGCCGCGCGGTGCTCGAGGCGACGAAGGAACTGGGCGTGCCGGACGTCTTCCACGTCCACGACTGGGAGGCCGCGCTGATTCCCGTGTATCTGCGCACGCTGTATTCCGACGATCCGGTGCTGCGGAATCGCCCGGCTGTGCAGACGATTCACAACGCGGCGTACCAGGGCCGGTTTCCGGCGGAGACGACGGAGCGACTGCTGCTGCCGCACGAGATCTTCACCATGGAACGCCTCGAGCACTACGGGAAGTTCAATTTCCTGAAGGGCGGCCTGGTGTATGCAGACCTGGTGACGACGGTGAGCCCGCGGTATGCGCGTGAGATTCAGACGCCGGAATTTGGCGAGCGGCTAGAGGGTGCGCTGCGGCAGCGTGCAGCGGATCTGGTGGGCATTCTGAACGGCGTGGATTATGCGCAGTGGAATCCGGTGAAGGATGGCAACATCGCGGCGCATTATTCGGCGGAGAATCTGGAAGGCAAGGCCACGTGCCGGCGCGATCTGCTGCATGCCTTTGGCGCGGGCGCGGTGAAGGATGGGACCGCGGTGCTGGGCATGGTGACGCGCATGGCCACGCAGAAGGGGCTGGATCTGGTGGAGCAGGTAGCTCCGGCGCTCGCAAACGAAGACGCTGTGCTGATCGCCATGGGCAACGGCGAGCAGTATTACGAAAATATGTTCCAGTCGCTGGCACAGCAGTTTCGCGGACGCGTCCTGGTGAAGACAGGTTACGACGACACGCTGGCGCACAAGGTGGAGGCGGGCGCAGACATCTTCCTGATGCCGTCAAAATGGGAGCCATGCGGACTGAACCAGTTCTATAGCCTGAAGTACGGGACGCCTCCAGTGGTGCATGCGACGGGCGGCCTGGACGACACAATCGACGAATGGGACGGCAAGTCGCGCAAGGGGACGGGTTTCAAGTTTGCCGAGTACAGCCCGGAGGCGTTTCTGGAGGCGATCCGGCGGGCGCTGCGGGTGTTTCGCGACAAGGATGCGTGGCAGGCTCTGATGCGGAACGGGATGGCGAAGGATTTTTCCTGGGCGCGTCCGGCGGCGCAGTATGTCGAGGCGTATGAGCGCGTGGTGCGGGCGAGGAGCTGAACGGCAGGGTCTAGGGGATAGGGGTAGGGTTTAGGGCGCTTCGCGCTGGTTGGATACGGGGCAGATGTCGAGCAGAGAGTTCACCTGCCGGCCATGCGGAGCAGCAGACATGCATACTCCTGAGCCTTGTCGAGACTAATTCCGTTGCGCTGTTCCGTGCCCAGTGGATGATCCGGGTCATCCACTACGAACAGTGGACGTTCTCCAACGGGCATGATGCGAATGGAGAGGGTCAGGTTGAACGTCTCGGGATACAGGCTCAGAGTGTTCGCAAGCCGAGCTTTGTAAGGACCGATTCTGGTTTGTCTGCCTTCGCTGTCCCAGTACTCGGCAATTTCGTCGAAATCGTGTTCCCATAATGTGGCCCAGAGCCCCCATAGAAAAACCTGATCCGTTCCGACGATCGGGATCTCAAGACACCCCCGAAGATAGAACTGCTGTTGGTCGATGATGCATTGGTCGGAGCCAATGATCGCTCGTGCGTCACGACCATCTTTGTTGAGATTGGCGTAAGGATCAGGGAAATCGGCTGCAAAGCTGAATGGGACTCCGGTGTGCTCTTTTCCGCAACAGGAGCACACGTACGTCGAGTTGTTCTGAGGCTCCCCCATCGATCCGAGCCTCAGTATTTCGCCAAGTCGGCGATGGCCTGGTAGATGCGTTCCGGCTGGGGCAGGATGACGTCTTCGAGCGCGGGCTGATAGGCGACAAAGCTGTCGAGCGCGGCGACGCGGCGAACCGGAGCGTCGAGCGAGTCGAATAGTTCTTCGCTAATGCGCGCGGCGATCTCCGCGCCGTATCCCCAGCTGAGCATGTCCTCGTGGGCGACGATCACCTTGCTCGTCTTCTGGACGGAGGTGGCGATGGCTTCCCAGTCATACGGGTTCAGCGTGCGGAGATCGAGGACTTCCGTATCGATTTGCAGCTCGCGGTGGGCACGCTGCGCGGCTTGCAGAGCACGGGGCACGAGGGCTCCGTAGGTGATGACGGTGAGGTCGCGGCCTTCGCGAACGACTTTGGCCTTGCCAAAGGGAACGGTGTAATCGGGGCCAGGGTACGGGGCGCGTCCCCAGGTTTCGCGATAGAGGCGCTTGTGCTCGAAGAAGAGCACGGGGTCGTCGCAGCGGATGGCGGTGCGCAGCAGGCCGTTGGCGTCGAGCGCGTTGGAGGGGAAGACGACGCGCAGGCCGGGGATGTGCGTGAAGATGCTCTCGCCGCTCTGCGAGTGGTAGATGGCGCCGCCGGTGAGGTATCCGCCGATCGGCACGCGAATGACGGCGGGCGCGGAGAAGGTCCCGTTGGAGCGCCATCGAATGAGCGGCAGCTCGTTGCGCAGCTGATGCATCGCGGGCCAGATGTAATCGAAGAACTGAATTTCGGCGACGGGCTTGAGGCCGCGGATCGCCATGCCGACGGCGCGGCCGACGATAGCGGCTTCGGCAAGCGGGGAATTGAAGACGCGCTCCGATCCGTAGGCGCACTGCAGGCCGGCGGTGAGCTTGAATACTCCGCCCTTGCCTTTCACCTTCTTGTTTTCGAGGTACTCCTCGCGGGAGCAGTCGGCGACGTCTTCGCCAAAGACGACGATGCGAGGGTCGCGGCGCATTTCGTCGTTAAGGCAGGCGTTGATGAGGTCGGCCATGGTGCGCTCGTTGTCGCGCTCGCCGTTTTTGGACTGCGGCTGGACGTCGAGTTCGGCACGGGTCGGGTCGAGGTCTTCGGAATACTGATGGCGCAGAATCGCGGCCCGCTCGGTAGAGGGCTTCGGCGCCTTGAGTGCGTGCTCGGCGGCAACGCGGACTTCTTCATCGCACTTCTTCTCGATGCGCTCGATCTCGGCAGCATCGAGGATGCCCTCGCGGAGCAGCAGCATCTGGAAGTTATGGATCGGATCGCGCAGCGCATCGCTTTCGCGCTCGCTCTCGGGGCGGTAGGCACGGGCGTCGTCGGAATGGGAGTGCGCGTACGGCCGGATGACGTGGCCGTGGACCAGAGCGGGGCCCTTGCGTGCGCGGCAGTGTGCGACGGCGGCTTCAAAGGCCTGCATGCAGGCGATGGGATCGGTGCCGTCGACTTCCGCGAAGTAGAAATTCGGGAAGTTGCGCAGCAGGTGCGAGATGTTGCCGCCGGGCGTGTTCACTTCGACGGGAACGGAGATGGCGTAGCCGTTATCTTCGACGACGAAGAGGACGGGAAGCTTGCGGTTCGATGCGATGCTGACGGATTCCCAGAACTCGCCCTGGCTGGTCGACCCTTCGCCGATCGAGAGGTACACGACTTCGTCGCCGTGGAAATCGACGGTGTGGTACTGGCGGTAGTCGCCCTGATTGGCGGCCGGCTCGGCCGCTTCGGGATGCGCGCTGAAGTAAACCGACGCGTCGGCGCACCCGATCGCGTGCAGGCACTGCGTCGCCGTCGACGAGGACTGGGTGACGATGTGCAGCTTTGGATCGCTCCAGTGCGAAGGCATCTGGCGTCCGCCGCTGGCGATGTCGCTGGCGGCACCGACGGACTGCAGCAGCTGTTCCTCGACGGTGGTGCCGAGGGCGAGCGAGAGCCCGCGGTCGCGGTAGTAGGGGAAGAACCAGTCGTAGCCGGGGCGCAGCGCAGGCCCGCGGTGACGAGCAG
>DASSKX010000602.1:0-11962 GCA_035689925.1 Acidobacteriaceae bacterium | reverse complement strand
CGCGCTGCCCGGGATTGCGGCTACCACGCCGTCCACGTCATCTTCCAGCCCCACCGCTACACCCGCACCCGCGACCTCATGGACGAGTTCGTTCACGCCTTCGACGACGCAGCCTCCGTCGAGGTCCTCGACATCTACGCCGCCAGCGAGGAGCTGATCCCCGGCATCACCGCCCAGGCCCTGGTCCGGAACATCCGCCAGAACCACGGTTCGCCCGCCGAGATCGAATACGCCGCCAACGCCGACGAAGCCATCACTCGGGCGCTCGCCCGAGCCCGGAGCGGGGATGTGATCCTCACCCTCGGTGCCGGCAATGTCTCCCAGCTTGCCCCGCTCCTTGTCGAACGCCTGCACGCCGCCGACAGCACCGTGGGCGAAGGCAGCAAGACGCCAGGCAGGGGTAGGGTAGGGGTTACCCCTCTGTAAGTTGCTGAAAATAAAACAACCCGAGGGGGTAGAACCCCTCGGGCAGGTAACCAAAAGCGCAATATCAGTAAACGTCGCGCAGGTACCGCTTCTGCTTCTTCATGTGCGCCAGGAACTCCTGGGCGTACTCCGGGCCCTTGCCGCTGTGGAAGGCGATCGCCTCCAGCAGCGCCGCCTCGACATCCGGAGCCATCCGCTTGGAGTCGCCGCAGACGTAAAAGTAGGCTCCGTCCTCCAGCCACCGCCACAGATCGGCGCTGCTCTCCCGCATCCGGTTCTGGACGTAGATCTTCTCCTTCTGGTCGCGCGAAAAGGCCGTATCCAGCCGGTCGAGAACCCCGTTCTGCTGCCAGCGCAGCAGCTCGTCCCGGTAGAGGAAGTCCTGGGAAGCCCGCTGATCGCCGAAGAAGAGCCACATCGGCCAGCGCCCCATGCCCGCTTCTTTGTGCTGGATGTAGGCGCGGAACGGCGCGACGCCGGTCCCCGGACCGACCATGATGACCGGGACATCCGGATCCGCCGGCAGCCGGAACAACTGGTTGGAATGGATGAAGATGGGCAGCTGCCCGCCCGGGGGCGTGCGCTCGCCGATGTGGGTCGAGCAGACGCCGAACCGATTGCGGCCATGGCTCTCGTACTTCACCACCCGAACCGACAGATGCACCGCACTCGGAAACAGCGACTGGCTCGAAGCAATCGAATAGAGCCGCGGTGCCAGCCTTGGCAGGATCTTGAACAGCTGCTGCGGATCGGCGAGCTTGGCCGGGCTGTGCTCCAGAAGGTCGAGGAACTCCCGCCCCCAGAGATAGGCGTCCAGCTTCTCCTTGTTGCCGGGCTGGACCATGTCCGTCAGCTCGGGGTGGGCCGAAATGGCCGCCCACTGCCGGACGGTAGAACTGGAGAGCTTGCCGATCATCAGCCACGAGCTCAGAGCTTCCCGGACGGTCGTGGCCTTGCCGTAGAAGTCCGTCACCGGCTCATCGCCGGAGAACTGCAGCCGGCTGATGACGTCATCCACGGCATCGCAGGTGTTGACGGGCAGGACGCCGGCCGAATCGCCCGGCAGGTATTGAATGCCGGAGTCGCCGAGGTCGATCTCAATGTGGCGGGTTTCCTTCTCCGAACCCGGGCCGGTAAGAAGGCGGTTTTCAGTGACGGTCGCGTAGTACGGGTTGTTGCGGCTCCACTGGTGTTTGGTTGGGGTGGTCTCGATGGTCTCGGTGGCCTCAGGCATTCTGCTGGTTTCCTCTGCGGCGGGCGACGTGGCGGCCGGCGATCCTACGCAACTTAGACGATATTTGGAGGCCGGAAGACACTCTGTGACTCATATCACACCCTCCGAGTCCCTCAGGACGCGGTGCTGAGTGTGGCGAATCAACAGGATAGGGTTAGCTCTTCTCCGGGTCGACCAGATGGTGCGCAATGGCAAACATGGCCAGTTCCAGCCGGGTCGAGACGCCCGTCTTATCGAAGATGTTCGACAAGTGGCGCTTGACGGTCTCCTCGCTGAGCCCAAACTGCTTGGCGATATCCCGGTTCGAGCAGCCTTCGACGATGCAGGAGACGACTTCCATCTCGCGCGGCGTCAGGCCAAAGGTCTTCCGGTCCGGCACGGCAGCCTTCTGCATCAGTTCGTGCAGCGCCCCGACCAGATTCACCACTCGCTTGCCACCGATCCAGTAGTCGCCGCTGATCACCGCCCTGATGGCACTCGTGAGATGTTCGGCGACGGCGTCTTTCAGGACGATGCCACGGGCGCCGATCTGCAGCGCTTCGATGATCTGCTGGGTCGTGATCGTGCTGGTGAGCAGAACGATCTTCACGCTCGGCGAGCCGCTCATGATGGCCCGCATGGCCTCCAGCCCCGGCAGCCGCGGCATATAGAGGTCCAGCAGCAGGATGTCCGGCAGCAGTTCGAGCGTTTCGGTAATGGCCTCGTCCCCATCCCCGACCTCACCCACAACCTCGAACGACGGCTCCGACTGGAGCATGTTCCGGACGCCGATGCGTACGACCGGATGATCGTCGGCGAGAAGGATGCGAATGGTCGGTGAAGAGGGCTTGCTCGGCCGCGGGGGAACGGATTTAACGGGCCTGGACGGAGTGGTCATATCTTCAACCTGCCCTTCAGGATAACCTCGGCGCGGCGGAGGTAAGCTTCCAGTTCGTCAAGCTTTTGCCGCCGATCACCAGATTCGTCAATATCTGCCTCGATAGCCGATGCGGCGGAGGAAACCTGGGCCGCGCCGACCATGGAGGCTCCGCCCTTGATCGTATGTGCCTGGCGCCGCAAAGTATCGCGATCGGCGGTGCGCATGATGTCGATGCGCATCTGCGTGTCCGAGACAAAGGTGCAAATCACCTCTTCCAGTGCCGTGGCCGACATCGCCTGACGCAGGCGGTCAAAAACGGCAAGGTCCAGGACCCGGGCTGCATCCGCCGCATCCCCCGTCCTCCCCCGTACTGATTGCGTGCCGGACCGGGCAAAGGCGTCCCGAACAGCCTGGGGGGAAAGCGGCTTTTGCAGCACACCGTCATACCCCTCGACCCTGCCCGCAGGCGTTGCACTCATCGCCAGCAGGAGCGCCCCAGGCGCGACCTGACGCAGCGCCTGAGCGAGTTCGGAGCCGGCCAGCGAGGGCATGCGCAGATCGGCGAGGATGCAGTCAGGGGCGGCTCCAGCGGCCAGCCTGTCCAGTGCCTGTTCACCGCTCTGTGCCTGGAGGACCTCGAAGCCTTCGGACTCGAGCAGGACCCCGGTCAGGGCAAGGCTCACCGGGTCGTCATCGACGGCAAGGACGCGGCGTAGGGGAGTGGTCTGCGGGGGACCCATATTGGGCACGATTGTTACACAGCCTGACAGTGATTCCTAATAGAAACCCATACAGAAGAGAGCACCAAGGTGTTGAGACGGTTCGCTCCATGCACAGATTCGCTCTCCCCTGATTCTCCGGTCGGGTGTAGAGTGGGCGCAATGGACCCATCAACCCCCGGGAGTTTGGAGGCAGAGGTAGCAGAGCTGCGCGAACGGGTGCATCGGCTGGAACGCGCACTGGAGCAGCAAGGGATTGTATCTCCCGCATGGGAACCGGTGGAGCAGACTCTCCCGTCGGCTGTTCTCCCGCAGGTCGGACAGATGCCGGTCGCGCCGGCGCCTCCCGCGACCGCTGATGCAGTTCCTGAACCCGCGGTGGCACGGGTCGCCGTTGCTCCGCCAGCAGCGCGCGCTCCGCAAGAGGTATCGCTTGAGAGCCGGATCGGCTCGCAGTGGTTCAACCGGATCGGCATCGTCGCGGTGCTGATCGGCGTCGCCTGGTTCCTGAAACTCGCCTTCGACAACCACTGGATCGGGCCCCTCGGACGCGTGCTGATTGGCCTCATCGCGGGGGCCGCGCTGATCGCCTGGTCGGAGCGCTTTCGCAGCCATGGCTACGCTCGCTTCTCCTGGTCGCTGAAGGCGGTTGCCAGCGGCGTCCTGTACCTGTCGCTCTGGGCGGCCTTTTCGGTCTATCACCTGATCCCGTCGGGCGTCGCCTTTGTCGCGATGATCCTGGTTACAGCCTTCAACGGCTTCCTGGCGTGGACGCAGGACGCAGAATTGCTGGCGCTCTATGCGATCGTCGGTGGTGTTGCCACGCCGGCGCTGCTGTCCACCGGAGAGAACCACGAGGTGGCGCTCTTCAGCTATTTGTTGCTGCTGGATGTGGCGGTGCTCGTGCTCGTAGCGCTCCGGCCGTGGTCGCGGCTGCTGGCGGGAGCCTTCGCGGGTTCGGTGCTCTATGTGTCGATCTGGGCTGTCACGTTTTACCGCAACGACGAGTTTGGGACGACGGCGTTCTTCGTCTCGTGCTTCTTTCTGATTTTCGCCCTGGCGCCGAGACTGGTGCGGCTGCGCGGCGGGGAGGCGGACACTCCTTCGGGCTGGGAGAACCTGACGGTCATCGTCCTGCCGCTGGTGAATGCCGGCCTCGGCTTTCTGGCTTTTTATCTCATGCTGGAGGACGGGCACAGCGCGGCTGCTGAGCCGTGGGTCGCCGTCGCGTTTGCCGCGTTTTACCTGCTGCTGCTCCGAATCCCGCAGCGCGGCGCATTCCGCCCCAGTCCGGGTCTGCTACCGGCTTTGCACCTCACAGTTGCGGTGGTGTTTCTGACGATCGCGATTCCGCTGAAGGCTTCCGGACGCTGGCTGACGATTGGCTGGCTCGCTGAGGGCGCGGCGCTCGTGTGGGTGGCGCGGCAGATTCGTTCGCAATTGCTCCGGGTGTTGGCTGTGCTGTGTGCCGTGCTCGGAATTGTCGCGCTGGTCACAAACAATCCTCCCGCCTCGCTCACCCCCTTCTTCAACGAGCGCTTTGGGACCTACCTGGTGGGCATTGCTGTGTGCGCCGCTATTGCGTGGATGGCGGCGAAGGCCACGCGCAGCGAAACCGATCGCCTGGCTCTGCTCTCGTGGCCGGTGATCGCGGTAGCCGCCGTGCTGGCGGTGAATGCGCTCATCCTGCTGGCCGTTGGCTGGGAGATTCACAGCTACTGGTGGTACCTGCAATATCGCGGCGACTGGACGCTCCTCCACGATTACCGCATGTATGCCCAGTTCACCTACTCGGCCTTCTTCATGGTGTTCGGCGCCGTGCTCCTGGCTCTAGGATTCTGGCGCCGCAGCGCGTTTTTCCGCTGGCAGGCGCTGGTGCTGCTCGCCGCCGCGATCGGCAAGGTGTTCATCGTCGACGTGAGCCAGCTCAGCCAGGGCTATCGCATCCTGAGCTTCCTCGGCCTCGGCGCGCTGCTGCTCGGCGTGAGCTTTGTCTACCAGCGTGACTGGCTCCATTTGCGCAGTGCCGAGAATAAGAGCATATGAGGTTCGGCGCGGCCGTTCTGCTGCTGGCGGTTGCCGCTGCGACGCCGGAGTTCCGATATTTCCGCTACGAACGCCCCGTGAACGTAACGAGTCGCGACGGCTCGGGATCAGCGCAGAATTGCGCCGTGCTGGATGCCACAGCCTTTGAGCATGCAGTGGCAGGTCTCGGGGATCTGCGGCTCTTTCATGATCATTCCGAGGCGCCGTACGTGATCCGCACCGATGCGCCTGTTCGAGGTGCCGCACAGAGGATTGCCGCTTTGAACCTGGGAACGCGCGCCGGCCAGACAACCTTCGATGCGGCCATGCCCGACGGACAGTACAGCGACGTGAGTCTCGATGTCAGTGGCGCGAACTTCATCGCCACGGTCACGGTGTCGGGCAGCCACGATGAGGGCCATCAGCACGAAACGAGGCTCGGCGCCTACACGATCTTCGATCTCACCGACCAGAAACTCGGCCGCAGCACCGTCCTGCATCTGCCGGCATCGGACTTCCGCTATCTGCACTTCGCGATTGCAGGTCCGGTGAAGCCGCAGCAGATTGGCGGCATGACCGTTGGCCGCGTGCCTACGACCGAGCCGCATTATCTGGTTGTCGCTGAAACCTCACACGCGGCGCAGCACGGGAATCAGACCACAATTCAGTTCACGACCCCAGCCAACGTCCCTGTGGAACGCATCGAGTTTATCCCTGGCGCGCAGCCGGTGAACTTCAGCCGCGACGTAACCGTGAAGGTGTCGGTGCTGCCCACGCGCAGCATGCCCGAGGAGGAGCTTCCGCGGACGACGCAGGCTTTCGGCAATCTGCTGCGGGTGCACGGCACGCGGGACGGTCATCGTCTCGACGAAGAACACCTGATCGTTGATGCGCCCTGGTTCGGTGCCGGTCCGGAAGGATCGCGCTGGACCATCACCATCGATAACGGAGACGATCCGCCCATCGAACTGAAGTCCGTCCGGCTGGAGATGATCCAGCGCAAGCTGTGCTTCGATGCCGCTCCCGGGGCGAGCTACACGCTGTTCTACGGCGACGCTGCTCTTGCGGCTCCACGCTACGACTACGCGCGCCTGTTCATGGCGGAGAAAAATCCCGCGCAGGCGACGCTGGGGCCGGAGCAGGCGAACGCGGAATATCAGAAGCGGCCCGACGCTCGGCCCTTCACGGAACGCCATCCGTGGCTGTTGTGGGTGGCGCTTGCGCTGGTGATTGCGGTGCTTGGGCTTGTCGCCCTGAGGACGGCGAAGCAGACCATTCCGCCAGCTCAGTGAGAAGCAGAAAGGGGAGATCGCAATGGATCTCCCCTCCGTTCCTGGGCTGCGCTGGGTTTAGTGCAGCACCGCGATCAGAATCACCGCCACCAGCACCAGAATGATGATGAGCAATGTGTTGTTGTCGAGCGTGCCGGCGGCGAAGGCCTGCTGCGCGTGTGTGGCGCGTGCGGACAATTCAGCCAGTTCGGCATCCGACAGGTTCGGAATCGCGCTGGTCACCTTCGCCGCGTCGATCTGGTGCGACTTCATGGCGTGGAGTGCGATGGGCGAGGAAAGGAACTGTGTCAGCGTCTCAATGTTCTTCTGGCGCTCAGCGGATGCAGTCTGCACCTGCTGCTGCATCTGCGTTGGGCTGACGATGTGCGCATCGTCAGCGTGCGCGGTTTGCTGAGCACGCAGCGCGGGGACAAGGAAAAGGCAAAGCAGCGCGGCCAGAGCGGCACCGCGGGTCACAGGCTTAGAGGTCAGTCGCAATTGCATGGCGGCTCCCAGTCATTAATTTTCCTGGCTTCCTCCAGGGGGATGCACCCTACTTTAGCAGGGTTGCAGAGCTCTCACCGCAGGCTGGGTTCCACTTCGTTGAGCCAGTCCGGCGGCTTCAGAATTTCGCGTGGCTTCGATCCTTCCGCAGGGCCGACAATGCCGTCGCGCTCCATCATGTCGATCAAATGCGCAGCGCGGCCGTAGCCGATACGCAGACGGCGCTGCAGGAGCGACGTGGAGGCCTTGCCGAACTCCAGCACCAGGCGTACCGCATCTTCGAAGAGATCGTCGTTCGCATCGTCGCCGTCGTCTCCGGCCAGCCCGCCCTCTGCGGCGCTCGCGTCCTTCGGCGCTTCCAGAAAGCCCTGCACGTATTCTGCCTGCCCCTGCTTCTTCCAGAAATCTGTAACCGCGGCGATTTCTTTTTCGGTGACGAACGGCGCGTGCACGCGGTGAAGGCGGGACGTTCCTGGCGGCAGATAGAGCATGTCGCCTCGGCCCAGCAGCGCTTCGGCTCCATTGGAGTCGAGGATCGTGCGCGAGTCCACCTTCGTGGCCAGCCGAAAAGAGATGCGCGTTGGCACGTTCGCCTTAATCAGGCCGGTGATGACGTCGACCGACGGCCGCTGTGTTGCCAGCACAAGATGAATGCCGACCGCGCGTGCCATCTGCGCGAGGCGCGTGATGGACTCTTCGACGTTGGCCTTGTCCAGCATCATCAGGTCGGCCAGCTCGTCGATGATGATGACGATGTAAGGCAGCGGCCTCTCCTGCTGCGCTTCGTCGAAGAGCGAAGGCGTCGCTGCGTCGAAGAGGCGGTTGTACTGGTCGATGTTGCGGACGCTGCGCGATGCCAGCAGCTTCAGCCGCCGCTCCATTTCGCGGACCGCGTTGCGCAGCGCATTGGCCGCCAGCTTGGGCTCGGAGATGATCGGCGTAAACAGGTGCGGAATGCCCTCGTACATGCCGAGTTCCACGCGCTTCGGATCGACGAGGATCAGGCGCACCTGCTCCGGCGTGCTCTTGTAGAGCATGGACATGATCATCGCGTTGATGGCCACCGACTTGCCGCTGCCGGTGGAGCCGGCGATGAGGACGTGCGGCATGGTGGCCAGGTCGGCGACAACGATGCGGCCGTTGATGTCCTTGCCCATGGCCAGCGTGAGGCGGCTCTTCGTCGTCGCGAAGTTTTCCGACTCGATGATGTCGCGCAGCCAGATGGTCTCGCGCTCGTCGTTCGGCACCTGGATGCCGACAGTGCTCTTGCCGGCCATGCGCTCGATGAGGATTGATTCGGCCTTGGTGGCAAGGCAGAGGTCCTCCGCCAGGCCAGTGACGCGGCTGTACTTGATGCCGGCGTCAGGGCGGAATTCGAAGGTCGTGACCACTGGGCCGGGATTGATCTGCACGACCTGGCCGGTCACGTCGAACTCAGCGCACTTCTCCACCAGCACCTGAGCCGAGGTGCGCAGATCGTCTTCGCGCACCGGTGACGGATCGTCACTGCGATGAAGAAGCGTGCTGGGTGGCAGTCGGAATCCGGTGACGGATTTGGAAGCAACCGTGACAGTGCGGGTGTCTGTATCGGCGCGCTCCCCGATCGAAATCGAGCGAGGCGGAGCGGCAGCCGCGGGAGCAGCGGCGGCGGGTTCTGTTTTCTCGGCCTTCGGAACAAGCTGGGGGCGCAGCGGTTTGGCCGGTGCGGGCTCTTCTTCGGGTTCGGCTTCCATAATCGCCGGAGGATCGGGCGCGACGTGGCGCGGCATCTGGTCCCAAAGCGCTGGGGTGCTGGGAACCGGGTCGATGTGCACCGGCGCCTGCGTTTCGGAGAAGCCGCCGCGGCGCGCATGGGGCTCGTCGGCGTCCTCCGCGAATGCTGCCCCCACAGGAATGGCAGCTGTCTTCGCAGGCTTCGCGGCCCTTTTCGCCTCTTTCTCCGCGGCTTTGCGAGCTTGCTCCAGTTCCTTTTGGTGCTGGCGGTCCAGCTTCTCAGCGGCTCGGAGTTCTTTCCTCCTGGCGCGTTCCCTGCGCCAGTTGGCCCAGCGGTCACGCCAGGCGAGGAGGAAGGCGAACTTGATCCCGACCCACTCGCGGGCGGTGTTGAAGCTGAAGGTGGTGGAGAGGTAGACCGCGGCTGCGACCAGAGTGACGGTCACGATGCAGGCGCCGGGGAAGTTCAGGAAGCGGACCAGCAGGTCGGTGACCAGCCGGCCGGTCAGGCCAGCGATCGGGAGGCCGTAGGGGAAGTGGGGATGGCTGGGCAGCAGACCGAGAAGCGCGGGGCAGAAGAGCAGCGAGAGGAGGATGCCGAGGAGTTTGGCGCCGGGCGAGCCGGCCGGACGCGAGCGCAGCCAGGTCCAGCCCAGGCCGCCGATGAGCAGGGGCAGCAGATAGGCGGAGAGCCCCTCGAACTGGAGGAGCAGGTCGCTGATGTGGGCGCCCACCGGACCAATCCAGTTGCGCACCGGGCCGGGTCCTACGGTGTTGAACGACGGGTCGGTCGGATGCCAGGAGACGAGCGAGAGAAAGAGGAGGGTCGCGGAAGCAAGGACCAGCATGCCCACCAGCTCATTGAGCCGGCGGTTGCGGGTCGGTGTGAGAACCAGGCGAACGGGTTTCATCGGGGACGCAGGTCGCACGGCACTGCTGCCATGCCCGAACCCCCAGAGCAAGACGATTATCTCAGGGTCGGGCCGGAGAGGCCAGAGGCGCCGGGCGGGGGGAATCGAGGCGCTTAACCCGCTTTCGGGTCACTCATTGGCGGCTGCTGCCGTAGATCGGGATGCCCTGGTCCACCTTATAGATCATGGCCGCGACCCGGGCAGTGAAGGGGGAGGTGGGGTACTTCTGCTCCATCCGGGCCAGGACGCCGCGAGCGAAGTTCCGGTCCTGGTCGGCGCGTTTGTTGTTCCCGTCCGCGGCCCACATGTCGCCGGCGGCCGCTTCGCGCCAGGCGGCCTGGTAGAGGGCCTCCGCCGCTTTGGGCGAGTCGGGATGCTCGTCGACATATTTCAGAAAATAGCCGGTCTCCTTTTCGGGACACTTCTCAGAACCCTGCCAGTCGCCGCAGAGCTGGTTGTCGATCAGGTCGAAGGCGGCCAGATCAGCCCAGCGGGTGTGGGGGAAGTACTTCTGGACGGCCTTCATCTCGTTTTCGTCCATCTGCTCGCGGAGATACGACTCCTTCTCGTGGGCGGAGGGCAGGGTGGAGGCGTCGGCCTTCTGGATCTGCCAGCGGATATCGGCGGCGCGGTACATGGCTTCCGGCGTGAACTGTGACTGGGGGTACATCATGGCCACGCGGCGATAGAGCAGGCGGGCCTCTTCGGCCAGGTGCGGAGGCGGATTGGGGACGGCGGCGGCTTCCTCCGCAGCGTCCGCGGCTCCGAAGAGGATGAGGTCGCCATGCTGGGTGTTCTGGTCGACGATTCCTTTGTCGATCATCCAGCCGGAGATGGGCTGGGCTTCATTCTCCGGCGCCAGCAGGGGGCGGTCGGCCTCGCGGGTGTCCGGGGCGTCGGTGTTGGCGAAGACGCGCAGCCATTTGCCATTGCGCTCGACGACGATGAGTTCGCGGCCGGGCAGGATGTCGGCGATGCGCTGCGCGCCCTCGTCGGCCGTCGCATACAGGTTGGCCGTGTAGACGGTGGTCGCGAGCGTGCCGTTTTTGGGGATGGGTGCGCCAGGGAAGGGCTTCTGGGCGAGGGCCGACGATCCGGCTGCGGCGAGCAGCAGGGCAAGGGGTCCGACGAACGAATGACGCATGACGAAGTTATGACGCAGAAACGGGCTGGTTCGTCTCACTGGTCGACTTTCCCGGCGAGGACGGACTGGAGGACCTCCGGCTCGACGTTGCCGCCGCTCATCACGATCACCGCCTTGCGGAAGGGCAGCAGCTCCGTGGCGTGAAAGAGGAGTCCAGCGGCCGAGGCGGCTCCGCTGGGCTCGGGCGTGAGGCGGGCGCTGTAGAGGAGGACGAGCATCGCCTGGCGGATCTCCGCTTCGGTCACCGTGATGATGTCATCCACGTAGGCGCGGATGTGCTCGAAGTTCAGAGCGCCGAGGGACTGCGTGCGGAGACCATCGCAGGCGGTGCGCGTCGTCCTCTCCGCGGGCCAGGTGACGAGATGGCCGGAGCGGAAGCTCTCGTGGGCATCGGCGGCCAGTTCGGGCTCGACGCCAATCACGCGGACCGCGTCGTTCGACAGCTTGATGGCGGTGGCGACACCGCTGAGCAGGCCGCCGCCGCTGACGGGCGCCAGGACCAGGTCCACGTCGGGCAGGTCCTCCAGGATCTCGAGGCCGCAGGTGCCCTGGCCGGCGATGATCTGTTCGTCGTCGTAGGGCGGGATCATCACGTAGCCGTGGCGGGCCTCGAGTTCCTCGGCCTTGATCTTGCGGTCGGAGCTGGCCGGCCCGACTTCGACGATTTCGGCGCCGAGGGCGGCGGTGGCGCGCTTCTTCACCTCGGGCGCGTTGGACGGCATGACGATGACGGCTTTGGCTCCAACGGCGCGGGCTGCGTAGGCGACTCCCTGGGCATGGTTGCCGCTGGAGTAGGTGATGACGCCGCGGCGGCGCTGCTCGGGTGTGAGCTGGGCGACCTTGTTGTAGGCGCCGCGCAGCTTGAAACTGCCGATGGGCTGGAGGCCTTCGGCTTTGACGTAGACCTCGGCGTCCACGCCGGGGACGAAGAGCCGGACCAAGGGAGTGCGGGCGGCGACGCCGCGGATGCGGATCCGGGCTTCCTGGAAGGCGGCGAGGGTGAGGAGCCGTGGTGTGGTGGCGGTCGTCATGGTCGGGACTCAGCGCTCAGTTTAGACCAACGCCGGGAGGGGTCCCCCCTGGGGGTGTAGCCCGGCTGACGACCGTCAGGCAATTCATTTTGTGGGAGTTCTGCCATTTTGGTATGCCGCGATGG
>DASSKX010000601.1:0-5109 GCA_035689925.1 Acidobacteriaceae bacterium | reverse complement strand
ACTCCGAAAGCGGGGGCGCCTCAGGTCAATCTCAACAGTTCACCGGCGATAGAAGGCCCGCGATGCCCGAAACTGGCAGCGGGCCTTTCGCATTTCCCCAAACAGCCGATAATGACTGCGATGACGGTTCGGACCAAGAGGGTCAGAGTGGTCGAGGCGAGGGCGTTCTGTACGCGATGTCTCACCTACCTGGATGAGGTCTGCGAAGAGGACGTCGAGATTCTGATTGTCGATCACGAAGGAAATCCTCTGGCGCGTCTCATCCGGCACGTGGAAGATGAAGACACCTTGACGGTGAAACTGACGGCCGATTGAGGCCGTTGAGGTGTCATTCGCTGATCATCTCGCCCTCGCTGACACGCCGTACAATAGCGCCATGGAACCCCTCGTCATTGCAGGCAAAGCTTTTCAGTCGCGGCTGATTGTTGGCACCGGCAAGTATAAGGATGGAGCGGAGACGCAGGCGGCCATCGAGGCGTCCGGCGCGGAGATGGTCACGGTGGCGGTGCGGCGCGTAAACCTGGATCGCAGCCGCGAGTCCCTGCTGGACTTCATCGATCCGCGGCGGTATTTTCTGCTGCCGAATACGGCGGGCTGCTACACGGCGGACGAGGCGGTTCGGGCGGCGCGGCTGGCGCGCGAGGTGGGATTGTCGGACTGGGTGAAGATCGAGGTGATCGGCGATCAGGCCACGCTGTACCCCGACGTGCAGGCGACGCTCGAAGCGACCCGGGTGCTGGTGAAGGAGGGGTTCACGGTGCTCCCCTATACGTCGGACGACATCGTGTATGCGCATCGGCTGATCGATGCCGGAGCGGCGGCGGTGATGCCGCTGGCGGCTCCGATCGGCAGTGGTCTGGGAATCCAGAACCGGGCTACGCTGCAGATTCTGCGGGAGAAGATCACGGAGGTTCCGCTGATCGTGGACGCGGGGGTCGGGACGGCTTCGGACGCGACGCTGGCGATGGAACTGGGGGCGGACGGCGTGCTGATGAATACGGCGATCGCTGCGGCGGCGAATCCGGTGCTGATGGCGGAAGCCATGCAGCATGCGGTGCTTGCCGGGCGCGAGGCTTATCTGGCCGGGCGCATGCCGCGGAAGCTGTACGCCACGGCCAGTTCGCCGCTGGAGGGCGTCTCGCGCTAAGACCCCGGCGGCGGTCCTCTGGTCTCGGGGGCTACCTGGGTTCCTACGCCAAATTCCGCCTGATCGCTCTTCATCGCATCGCGCATGCGGTAGACTGGCGCGTAGCTTACATACGCTGCTTGAAGGCTCCGGGATAAAGGCCATGCGGGTGTGCGGCATTGATTGCGGGACGGAAACCACCGGCTACGGCATCGTGGAGTGGGACGACGCGGCCAGCCGCCCCGAGCTGATCTGGCTCGATGCCGGGGGCATCTGCCCGCCGAAGAAGACGCTTCTGCCGCAGCGCCTGGCATTCATCTATTCGGCGCTGAGCACCTTGCTCGAGAAGTACCGCCCGGACGTCGTTGCCATTGAGGAAGTCTTTTATTCGGTGAACGCAAAATCAGCGATCAAGCTGGGACATGTGCGCGGGGTCGCGCTGCTGGCTGCGGCCAACGCGGGCATCCGCGTGACGGAATACGCTCCGCTGACCATCAAGTCGACGGTGACCGGCTACGGCCTGGCGGCCAAAGAGCAGGTGCAGTTTATGGTGGCACGGCTGCTGAAGCTGGCCTCGGCACCGGAGCCGGCCGACGCAGCGGACGCGCTGGCAATCGCGATCTGCCACATCCACCACGCTCAGACTCTGGCGATTCAGGAGGCACGCGTAACGTAGCCATGAGAACGCTCGGTATCCTCTGCCTGTTTACGATCGTGGGCGCTCTGACGGCCTTGCCGGCCTCCGCGCAGAACTCCGCGCGCATTGTCTATACGTTTGAGCATCCGCAGCTCAACCCAGCGAAATACACGATCACGATCGACGAGAACGGCGGCGGGCATTTTGTTTCGATACCAGGCGCGGTGAGCACGGACTACCAGGACAACGTCTTCCCTGCCCCGGTGGATCGGGACATCCACCTGGACAGTAAGCTGCGCGCGGATCTGTTTGCTTACGCGCGGTCGCACGGGTTCTTCAACGAACACTGTGATCGCGGCCGCTCGGGACTGGCTTTTACCGGCAACAAAACCTTTGCCTACAAGGGAGCTGAGGGTCAGGGCACCTGCGGCTTCGTGTGGGCCGCCGATCCGATTCTGCAGCGCCTGGCGGACCAGCTCAATGCTGTGGCCTTCACCATTGAAATTGGGCGACGCCTCGAGGTGGAGGTGCGGCACGACCGGCTTGGACTGGATTCCGAACTGGAGGGGCTGCAGGACGCGCTCAAGGACCAGCGGGCTTCGGACCTGCCGAATATCGCCTCGGATCTGCAGACGATTGCCGAGGATCAGCAAGTAATGGATCGGGCTCGCAAGAAGGCTTTGGCTCTGCTGAGCCGGTGCGAGTCGCTGCAGAAGCAGAACTGACGCCGCTGTTCTGGCAGCCAAATCGCGGTTCGCCCGGAAAAGACGTTTTCGGCGTGTCACAATGCGTCGAAACTTCCGCCCCGTGTCGTGCGTTTATTGAGACAGGGCACTGTTGTTCGGGGGCTTTGGCCCGGGTTCAGCCGCAGAGCAGCGGCGACGACGACGAAAATGGCATTCAACTCGTCGAACCCGGAGGACCTCCAGAAGGAGGTACTGCTATGTTGCGCCGCAATTCATTCCGTCTTCGGTATTTCCCTCCCAGTTCAGTTCGCCGTTTCGTCCTGATCGCCTCGGTGGTGAGCCTGGCGCTTTGCCTGGGAAGAGGTTTCGCGCAGGACGGGCCGCAGGCTCAGCCGAACCCGCCGGAGGCGTCGCAGGAGACGGTTCCTCCGCCGCCGCCCGACATAACTGTGCCGGACGATGCGGCTCAGCCGGCGAACGATGTCCGGGTCGTGCGGCTGACCGATGTGGAAGGCGTGGTGAAGGTCTACCAGGGCGATCAGGTCGCCTTTGAGCAGGCGGAGCCGAACATGCCTGCGGTTCAGGGCATGCGCTTTGTCACCAGCGAGAATGGGCGGCTGGAAATCCAGTTCGAAGACGGCAGCGTGGCGCGAGTGACGCCGAACAGCTCGATCCGGCTAACAAAACTGCGCCGCGAGCAGAACGGAACGACGGCCACCCAGATCGATGCGCTCTCCGGTCTGACGTACTACGAATTGAATGGCCGCGGCGGGCAGGTGAGCGTCCACTTCGACACAGAGGTGGCAACCCCGGTCGAGAGCGCGGTCTTCCGCATCGCGCTCGATGCGGCGCCGAATGAATTGGCGGTCATGCATGGCACAGTCCATGTCGATGACGGGCAGAACGTCGCGGTGGACATCCACCCGAACCAGACCTTCCAGACGAACCCGCAGAATTCGGGAGAGTTCACCGTTGCACAGAGCCTGACGGCGGACTCGTGGGATCAATGGAATTCGGATCGCGATGACGCGCTGGCGAAGCTCGCAGCCGATCAGACGACGGCGCGGGCGAGCGCCGGCAACCCCGACGATGCTGCGTGGAATGATCTGGACTATTACGGGAGCTGGTACGATCTGCCGGGCTACGGCGCGGTATGGGCGCCGGCCGGCGTCGACGCCAACTGGGATCCGTTCGGGGTTGGTTATTGGGGATATTACGCGGGCTTCGGCTACACGTGGATTTCGGGGTATCCATGGGGATGGTGGCCGTATCACTGCGGCGCGTGGAATTTTGCCACTGGCTGGGGCTGGATGTGGATCCCGAGCAACTGCGGCTCGGGATTCTGGGGTCCAGGGTGGCATCCGTATGTGAACGTTTGGCAAATGCCGAGGGGCTATAAGCCTCCGCCGCGTCCGCGACATGGGCCTGGGCCGTTTCCTCGTCCGATTCCGCTGTACGCGGTGAATCGCGGCGGGCAGTTTGTGGCGCCGTTCCGGCAGCTGGGTGGCATTCGTCCGCAACCGCGGTCGATGGCCTTTGACGGCAGAGTGATCAAGCCCATTGAACCGGGAATCCATCCGCGAGTACGCGGTCCGCTGGGAGAGAGCTTCACCACCTCGCTGGTGCGGCAGCATCCGGAGATGGGGCCAGAGATTCCGGCGGCTCTCGGCCCTTACACGTCGGGTCCGGCAGGAGCCGGACGGTTCCCGGGTGCATCGGGTCCGGCACTGCCGCGGATCAACCCCGGCGGCACGATCCGGCCGGTGCCGCCCGTTGGCGGCTGGGAGGGTGCTCCGGGCCGTGGACCGGTGGGTAGTGGCGTGCGTCCTCCGGGAGGAGGCGCTCCGCCTGTCGGCATTGCCCGGCCGCTTCCCGGTGGAGGGCATGTGACGCCGGGTCCTGTCGGAGGAGTGCATCCCGGAGTCGGAGCGCCTGCACCGCATCCTGGCGGTGCAGGTGTAGCGCCGCATGCGGGCGGCGGTCCTCCTGCCGGGGGAGGCGGAGGCGGCCCCCGTGGCGGGCCGGGTGGCTCTGGCCCACGCCATTAGCCGTTCACTTTGGTTCGACAACAAAACGGGGCGCACTCGGCGCCCCGTTTAGTATTTCTGCGGAAGCTTCAGACAGGGACGACCGACGCCGTCCTGATCTTCTTGTAGATCGGTGACAGCTCCCGCAACCGAGCGATGGCCGGCGGAACGATCTCGAGCGCGAAGTCCACGTCGGCATCGGTGTTGAGGCGGCTGAGGCTAAAGCGCAGACTGGCACGGGAGCGCGCGAGCGGCAGACCCATGGCCTTGAGCACATGGGACGGCTCAGTGGATCCGGAGGAGCATGCGGAACCGCCGGAAACGGCCAATCCTTTGAGATCCAGCGCGATGACCAGCGCCTCGCCTTCCAGATGATCGAAGTGGAGGTTGGTGGTGTTGGGGACGCGCGGCTGTCCGCCGCCGTTGATGCCGCAGTACTCGATGCGGCTGAGGAGTCCCTGTTCGAGACGGTCGCGCATGACGGTAATGCGGTCTTCAGTGCCGTCGGTGAAACCGGCAAGGGCCATCTCAGCGGCTTTGCCCAGACCGACGATGCCGGCGACGTTTTCCGTACCGGCTCGACGCTGGCGCTCATGGGCGCCGCCAAAGAGCAGCGGCTCGAAGCGGGTGCCG
>DASSKX010000600.1:0-4218 GCA_035689925.1 Acidobacteriaceae bacterium | reverse complement strand
TGCGACGGACCGGACGGTTTTCATATCTGGCCTCCGCGATTGCGGGTTCTGCTGTGGGGAGGCGAGCAGAATAGCGCAGTGGGCAGCTCTGTGGAAAGCAAAAACTCTCTGACAACGTGACGCGGGCGGTCCACGCTCTTTCGCCGGAAGCGGCCGCCCGCGCGCGCGTGATCAGTAGTGGCGGCCGGCGTCGGCCGGGTTGTGTTCCCCGCCGCGATAATAGCGATGGTCGACGACTTCCTGATACGCGAAAGCGAAGCCGGCCTGAAATTCTTCGCTGGCAATCGGCGCCAGGTCGGGATGGCTATACATGGCGTGGCGACCGGGATCAAGCTGCAGGCTCTTGTTGGATTGCAGTTTCTGCGCGATGTCAGCGTTCGCTGCGGTAGCACCCGCACGGAATCCATCGTGCCAGGTTTGGGTGTAAGGGCCCTGCGGTTCCTCGGGCTGCCAGTTGTATGCGAATGGCGCCTGCGCCCGGCACATGGTCGCGGAGCCAGCGGCAATTACCAGACCCAGTGCCCAGGGAATTGCCTTCTTCATGGCTGTTTCCTCCACCCGTTCAGATGCGCGGCAGATGAATTGGTATCGCTGCTGTTGATCGGATAAAAAGCGAAGGAGCCGGATGTTAGCCGGCTCCTGACTGGCCATTCGGGGGACTTATCGACCCGGCCCGTAGCCACCACGACGGTCATCATCATCACGGTCGCGACGCCCGTTATTGCGTTCCATCACCATGTTGTAGCCACGACGGAAGCCCTCGCGGAAATCGCGCCGCATATCGCGGGGGACATCGGGGTGCTTGAATTGCTGATGATCGTCCATATCGGCGTGGCGCCGGTTATACAGATCGTGACGCGCCGCTTCCACGCCCTCATGGAATCCCTGGTGCCATGCGTCGGACCACTGGCCCTGAGGCTCAACGGGCTCCCACTGACCTTCCTGCGCGGTGGCGATCATCGCCGGACCAGCAGCGAGCGCCAGTCCGAGCACCCAGGTGATTGCCTTTAGATTTCTCATATTCACTCCTCGCGGTTCGTGGATTCGCAACTCCTCCCTTACGTGGGATGCCGCGGTCCGGCGCGTGGAGAGGACCTATATTTTCGCGCTTAGACGCAACCTTTCCGACGGTTTGGTGTATGCCGAGATGCGTCAAACAGCAACGAAATCTCGAGTCAGAGGCTCGGGCGAGGACTTCTGCTCTCCAGCGAGAGCGCATCGGCCCACTCCGAGGCGTGGTCGACGAGACAGTCGCAGGGAATGGATTCGACGGTGTGGGAGGACAAACCAAACTTGCAGCCGATCACCCAGGCTCCGGCGCGGCGAGCGGTGAGGATATCCACGCTGGAGTCGCCGACCATGAGGGTCTCCCCGGGGGAGACTTCCGCCTCGCGGATGAGCGTGTTCAGGCCCTCCGGGTCCGGCTTCTTGCTGGCGAAGCTGTTGCCACCGTAAATGCGGAACATGTATGGGGCGAGACCCAGGCCTTCGCAGATGGCGACGGAGGCGCGGACGGGCTTATTCGTCAGGATGGCCAGCTTGCGCGGCGTGCCGTCGGGCTGGCTGCGGAGTGCATCCAGCGAGCCGAAGACCCCTGGATAGACATAGGTGTGGTCGAGTTTGTGCTCGTGGTAATGGGCGAGGAAGTGCTGGAGGGCGTCTTCCACGAGCGGCTCATCGTCGGGATCGCCGAGAGCACGGCGGATGAGCATGGCAGCACCGTCGCCGATGTAGGTGGCGATGATCTCCTCAGGCAGGGGCTGGCGGCCGAATTCGGCCAGCATGGCGTTGATGGAGTTGGTGAGGTCGGTGCGCGAATCGATCAGCGTACCGTCCAGATCGAAGACGATGAGGCGGATACGATGCGCGGGGATGGGGTTCAGCAGGTGCAGCATCGGAGAGGCAGTCGCTCGTCGGTAGCTGATGGCTCGTAGGTCAACGCGTTGCGGCCTCGACGGGTACAGGAGTGGGCACCTGGTTCACTGCCGGATAGGTGGCGGCGGCGGCGCGGGCTCCGGCGAGGACTCCGCCGGGGGCGATACCCAGAACCAGCGTGGCCGCAGCGGTGATGAACAGCGCGAAGAGCAGCGGAACCGAGGCGCGCGGGACAGCCATGACCGGCGAAGCGTCCGCCGGGCGCGAGAAGACCGCGGCGGCGACGCGCAGGTAATAAAAGGCGGCGATGCCGCTGTTGATGAGGCCGATGATCGCGAGCCAGATCATCCCGGAGTGGATGGCCGCGGTGAAGACGTAGAACTTGCCGAAGAATCCCCCCGTGAACGGAATGCCGATGAGCGAGATGAGGAAGAATCCCATGGCGCCGCCCAGCAGCGGAGAGCGCCAGGCGAGCCCGCGGTAATCCTCGATGAGGGTGAGGCGGTCGTCGTATCCGCCGGCGTGGCTGACGATAGCGAAGACGCCGACGTTCATCGCCGCGTAGGAGACGGCGTAAAAGCTGGCAGCGGCAATGCCTTCGGCGGAAAGCGCGGTGAAGGCGACGAGCAGGTATCCGGCGTGCGCGATGGAGGAGTAGGCCAGCAAGCGCTTGACGTTGCGCTGGCGCAGCGCGCCGAGGTTGCCGAAGGTCATGGAGATGACGGCGAGCCACCACAGGACCGGGACCCAGTGTCCGCGCAGCAGCGGGAAGGCTCCGAAGGCAATGCGCAGGAGGACGGCGAAGGCGGCGGCTTTGGGGCCGGTGGACATGAGCGCGACGATGGGGGACGGCGCGCCTTCGTAGACGTCGGGCGTCCAGACATGGAAGGGCGCAGCGGAGACCTTGAACGCGAGACCGATGACGATCATCGCCACGCCGACGTAGAGCAGCGCCTGCGGCTGACCGTTGTTGATGGCGGCGGCGATGTCCGCGATGCGCGTGCTGCCGGTGGCGCCGTAGACCAGCGCGATTCCGTAGAGGAAGAAGGCGGTGGCGAAGGAGCCGAGCAAGAAGTACTTGAGCGCGGATTCGGGGCTCTTCGCACTACGGCGGCGGAAGCCCGCCATGATGTAGGTGGAGATCGAGGATATTTCGAGGGCGATGAAGACGAGCAGAAGCTCCACCGCGCTGGACATGAACATCATGCCGACAGCGCCGAAGAGCATCAGCGCGAAGAGTTCGCCGAGGCCTTCCGTGGCGGGCGTGACAGCGTCGAGGGTGATGAGCAGCGCGGCGAGCACGATGCCGGCGATGAGGACGTGGAAGAAGATGCTGAAGGCGTCCGTCTGCACAACGCCGAAGTAGGCGGTGCCGGCGGGCAGCTGATATTGCCAGAGGCTGACGGCGAGGGCGGCGATCGCGATGACGACGGCGATCCAGCCGAGAGGCTTGCGGCTGGAGGCCTTGTCCAGCATGGCGTCGGCGAGCATGACAAGGACGGCGCCAACGGTGAGGATAATTTCGGGCAGGATGTGCAGCGCCGGGTTCATTGCTTCTCCAGGACGACGGCGGCTGCCGCGGTGGGTGTCGGGGTGTGGACGCGGACCTGAACGGCGTTCGCCGATGCGGCGAGCGGCGCCATGGCAGGATCAATGGCTTTGATCCAGTACGGCGAGAGCACGCCCATGACCAGCATGAGGATAGCCATGGGCCAGAGCGTGATGTGCTCGCGGAAGCCGAGGTCGAGGTGCGGGCGATTGACCACCAGCGATGAAGGCTGGCCGTAGAAGATGCGCTGCACCATCCAGAGCATGTACGAGGCGCTGAGGATCACACCGATCGTGCCAGCCGCCACCCAGCCCGGATGTACGGGGAAGCTGCCGCTGAGGACGAGGAATTCGCCGATGAAGCCGTTGAAGAGCGGCAGGCCGACGAGAGCGAGCGCCGTAATGACCCAGAGGGTCGCCAACATGGGCATGCGCGTGGCGAGACCGCCGAATTCGGACATGTCGTAGGTGCCGTAGCGCTCGTACAGGAAAGCGATGAGCACGAGAAGAGCACCGCCGGTGAGGCCTTCGTTGAGGGTCTGATAGACGGCTCCGTTCAGGCCGGAGAGCGCGAAGCAAAAGATGCCAAGAATGCAGAAGCTGAGGTGGCTCAGGATCGAATAGGCGACGAGGCGCCGCATGTTGTCCTGCACCAGAGCCACGAGCGCGCCGTAGAGCAGACCGATGACGGCAAGGGCGATCATGAGCGGGGCGATCTGCCGGGCTTGTGCCGGGAAGAGGCCGAGGTTGAAACGGAAGATGGAGTAGAGTCCGAGTTTGCCGGCGACGACCATG
>DASSKX010000599.1:0-9999 GCA_035689925.1 Acidobacteriaceae bacterium | reverse complement strand
GGTGCACAGGCCCTCGGCGACGCGGACGTACAGAAACTCGCTCCCGGCGCGCACACGGCCGGGTTGAAATTCCTGCTGCTGGACGAGGAGAGCTTCGATGCCTGGGATCTCGCCGAAGCGCTGCCGTCGGCCGCACGTGCCGCCGGCGTTCAGCTCCACGAGCACACGTCTGTGCTGAAAGCGTCGAGCTCCAACGGAGGCGTGGGCCTGGAAACTTCAGCAGGGCCTTTCTCTGCGGGCGTTTTCCTCAACGCGACCGGCGCCTGGGCAAGCAACCTCCACAGCAACCTCCCAGTCGGTCCGCGCAAAGGGCACATGCTCACGGCGGATCTAAAAGCGAAAGTGCTCATGCACTGCGTGTTGCGCACAGCGAATGTTTATATCGTGCCCCGGGGCAAGGGACGATATACCGTCGGCTCGACCGTCGAAAACGCCGGATTCGACAAAGAAGTCTACCCGGACCAGATCCACGAGTTGTTCGACAAAGCGGCGGACCTCTGGCCGGCATTCCGCGATGCGACCATCGCCGAAACCTGGACGGGGCTGCGTCCCGGATCGGGCGACAGCTTGCCGATTATCGACCGCGCGGACGATCATTGCTGGGTCGCGACCGGCCACTTCAGGAATGGCATCATGCTCGCACCGGGAACGGCCCGAGTTCTCAGGCAATGGATCGCCGGCGAACGAGCGGCGGTCAGCATGGAGCCATTTCGCCTGTCTCGTTTTAGCGGAATGGCGCAGCGGCAGAGTCGCTAACCCAAACGGATCGCAGCTTTCGTAATGCAATTTTCGGGCGGCGCCTTCCCCGCCGCGATGACAGCGCTCTTTCGCGTAAGCTATAAGAAGAGCTGGGTTTTAATGCGCCGCGGTCTGGCCAGGCGCGAATTTGCGCCGCGATCCATCGCAAACGGCTGCGGCAGCATCCCGATATTCGGAAACGATTTCTACCCGACGGGGCGAAGGAAGGCAGATGGCAACAGCAACTGTAGTGAAGGGACTGGAAGGCGTTGTAGCAGCACATTCCGGCATTTGCTGGATCGATGGATACGCCGGGGTGCTCGCCTATCGCGGCATTGATATTCATGAGCTTGCGGAGAAATCCACCTTCGAGGAAACCGCGTACCTCCTCTGGCACGGACACCTTCCCGGCCGGGCGCAACTCAATGATTTCTCGCAGAAGCTGACCGATGCCCGCCGCGTCCCCCAGCAGATTTACGACTTGCTGCGCTCGCTTCCGAAGAGCGCGACGCCCATGGAAGCGCTCCGCACGGCGGTCAGCGCGCTGAGCATGTTCGACCCCGATGAGGCGGCCGTCGACCATGATTCCAATGTGCGTAAAGCCTTCGCTCTGACTGCCCAGTTGCCGATGCTCGTGGCCGCTTTTGATCGCATCCGCAAAGGCCAGGAGATCATCGAGCCCGATCCGTCGCTGCGCCATGCAGCCAATTTTCTCTGGATGCTGCACGGCAAGAAGCCTATACCAGCCGCCGAGCGCACCTTCGACATCGCGCTGATTCTTCATGCTGATCACGAGCTGAACGCCTCCACGTTCGCGGCTCGCGTTATCGCCGGAACCATGGCCGATATGCATTCGGCGATCACCGGTGCCATTGGCGCTCTGAAAGGACCGCTGCACGGTGGCGCCAACGAAGCCGTGATGAAGATGCTCTTCGATATCGGCAAAAAGGGCGGCGATCCCGTCGAATACGTCAAAAGCCTGCTCGCGCAGAAAAAGAAAGTCTTTGGATTCGGCCACCGCGTTTACCGCACCGAAGACCCCCGCGCCACGCATCTCCGCAGGATGTCCGAGCAGCTCAGCCGCGACTCCGGTAATACGAAGTGGTACGAGATGTCGCGGGCGATCGAGGAGTTCGTCAAGCACGAGAAGAAGCTGAACGCGAATGTCGATTTCTATTCAGCGTCGACGTACACCACGCTGGGCATCGATCTCGATTTGTTCACGCCGATCTTCGCTATCAGCCGAATCGCTGGCTGGACAGCCCACGTGATTGAGCAGCTGGACGACAATCGCCTGATTCGGCCGCGTGCCGAATACACCGGGCCCGATTATCCGGTCAAATACGTGCCCATCGAGCAGCGGTAAACTCCGCTTCAGACCAGCTCAGTCGAGGGAGGAGCCGTAGCAGCCAGGCTCCTCTTCGGCCTCCAGGCGCAGCCTGCAAAGGGTGACTGCGTTCGCCGCCCCCACCACAGATACATCAGTAACGCCATAACGGCCAGCCAGGGCAGCACGAGCACACTCCCCTCCGGTCCCGTGGCTCCGCCGCTCCAGATCAGTGATCCCGCTGGATGCGTCTCGAAGAAGTGTCCCTGGGAGACGAGGCCGCTGTCGGGCGTGCCGTAGAAGAACGATTGCCCCCAGTCCCACGTGGCATGGAACCCAACCGCCCACCACAGTGACCCGGTGTACCAAAGGCTGAGCGAGAACACCAATCCTGCGCCAACCACCGAAGCCAGCCCAATCGGCGACTCGCCGGTATTGGTGATGTGTGTCAATCCAAAGACCGCCGCAAACAGCAACGCACCCCACCAGAAACCGATGCCGCGCGTCAGCGTGAACTGGATGTAGCCGCGGAAGAGAGACTCCTCGAAGAACCCGGCAAGCAGGAAGACCAGTCCCCACGCCATCGCATGCCTCAGAAGCGAGTCCACCGACTGTGGTGCCCGCGTCAGTTGCAGGTACCCGAGTCTCCACAGCGTGAACACCAGCAGTGAGATAGCTACAAAGCCCCACAGCATGCCGGAGAACAGCCGGACGATGCGAAACGGTCCCTGAAATCCGTAGCCGCCAACCGGGTGCTTCTCGATCAAAGCCATGATGCAGGTCGCCATGACCGCCGGGACGAACTGGCACAGTTCTACGACGATACCGGCCCGGGGCGGCATGGGCCTTCCCGGTTCCCAATGCAGCAGAGGCAGGCAAACCCACTGCAGACCGAAAAACATGACGAACCACAGCGCGCAGAAGAGAAGGATCCCCCACCCGGCGCGGACTCCTCGCGGCCCGAGAAATATCCAGCTCACATTGCGGGCAGCCTGAGGATCGGGCTCAGTCGGCAATCACGTTCTCCAGCGCCCGGCCAACCCGGAATACGGTGCCCTCGTCGAAATGGCGGCCAAGGATCTGCATCCCGATCGGCAGCCCGTCGCGCGACTTCCCGCAGGGCACCGAAACCCCGCAGATTCCCGCCAGACTCGCCGTCACCGTGTAAATATCCGCCAGGTACATGGCGACCGGATCGTCCGACTTCTCCCCGATGCGGAAGGCCGGCGTCGGCGCGGTCGGCGTCAGGATGGCATCGACCTCTTTGAACGCGCGCAGGAAGTCGTCGGCCAAAAGCCGTCGCACCTGCTGCGCCTTGCGGTAATACGCGTCGTAGTACCCATGGCTCAGCACATACGTGCCGAGCAGGATACGTCGCTTGACCTCCGCTCCGAATCCCAGATCGCGCGTCCGGCGGTACATTGTGCCGAGCGTGTCGGATTGCGGCGCGCGCAATCCGTAGCGCACGCCATCAAAGCGCGCCAGATTCGAACTGGCCTCCGCGGTCGCGATCACGTAGTAGGCGGGAATGGCGTACCGCGTGTGCGGCAGCGAAATCTTCCGGATTTCAGCGCCCGCTGTGCGCAGTCTCTCGATCCCGCCCTCAATCGCGCCCTTCACCTCAGGATCAAGACCCTCCGCAAAGTACTCCGCCGGCACGCCGAGCGTCATGCCGCGGACGCCTTTGTCCAATTCCGCTGTGTAGTTGGGAACCGGCAGGGGCGACGACGTCGCATCCATCGGATCATGTCCGGCAATCACACTGAGGATCGTCGCGGCGTCGCGGATGTTCGCGGCGAACGGACCCACCCGGTCCAGCGACGACGCGAACGCAATCAGGCCATAACGCGAAACACGCCCATAGGTCGGCAGCACCCCGACCACCCCGCAAAAGGACGCGGGCTGGCGGATCGAGCCGCCGGTGTCGGTGCCCAGAGTGGCGACTGCCATACCCGCGGCCACCGCCGCTGCAGAACCTCCGCTGGACCCGCCCGGTACACGGTCCAGATCATGAGGATTGTGCACAGCCCCATATGCGGAGTTCTCGTTTGACGATCCCATCGCGAACTCATCGCAGTTCAGCTTGCCGAGGAAAACCGCGCCTGCGTCGGCAAGCTTCTTCACCGCCGTCGCCGTGTACGGCGGACGATACCCCTCGAGGATCTTCGATCCGGCCGTCGCTGGAAGCCCCTCCAGCGCAAGCACGTCTTTAATGGCGACCGGCACGCCGGCGAGCGGCGGCAGCGTCTCGCCTTCGGACTGCAGCTTGTCGATCCGCTGCGCCTGGGCGAGCGCATAGTCGCGATCGACGGAGAGGAAAGCATGAATGCGCGAATCCTGCTCGCGAATGCGGTTCAGATAGCCCTCGGTGGTCTCCCGGGCCGTCGTCTCGCCATTCCGAATCGCGGTACGGATACCGGTAATTGAGACTGCGGAGACCGTCATTGTCATCGCTCAATTACCCTCGGCACCTTGAAAAAAATCCCATCCGTTTCCGGCGCCGAGGTCATGACGCTCTCACGCGGCAGGCACGGCCGGACGGCATCTTCACGCAGGACGGATGCCTTCTCCGTCTGGACGTCGTCTGCGGTGCCCAGCAACTCGGCGACTTGTGCCATGGGTTGAACTGCGGCTGTATCCAGCTCGCCAAGCTGCGCCACGTAATCCAAAATCGCGTTCAGATCGCGCCGCATGCGCGATTCCTCCTCCGGCATGAGCTCCAGATACCCCAGCTCGGCAACGCGTCGCACATCCTCGAGGGAAACTCTCTCCGTTTCCGGCATGTGACCAGTTTACAGCCCGTCAAAGAAGCCTGTTGACAGACGCTCCAGGCTGGATACAATCTGCCCCATAACCAACTGCGATTGGCGTCCGAACTGCCCATGAATACGGTCTGCAAACACCCACGGGTCCGGGTTGTGGCACGCGAAGATGATGTTGAATTCGTCGAGTGCCTCGATTGCGGAGAGGTCTTCGACTCCAACGAATTCCGAGACATGGCGATCGAGGAAATGCAGGACGCCGAAGAGGAAGAAACCGCCTGATGCGCCAACCCGCCCCTAATCAATTCCCAGAACTTCCTCGGGTCTCCTGCCCTGCTCGCGCAGTGTGCGAATCGAGAGCGCATCGTGTCGCTTGGCCAGTCGCTGCCCGTGCTCATCGAGCACCAGCCTGCAGTGAAACCACCGCGGCGGCTCTCGTTCCAGCGCCCGGTAGATCAGAATCTGCCGCGCCGTTGAGAGCAAAAGATCTGCGCCCCGCACGACTTCTGTGATTAGCATATCGGTGTCATCCGCGACCGCCGCCAGTTGATACGCCGGAACATCGTCCCGGCGCCACACAGCAAAATCGCCGAAATCTTCACCTGCGACAAACCGCTGGGGGCCCAGGTTCAGATCGTAAAATTCGATCGCCTCTCCGTAGGGGACGCGAAATCGCCAGTTAACTCCGGCTGGAGCCGTGATCGTCCTGAGCACGTCGAACGCGTTCACCGTCGGGCGGCAGGTTCCGGGATACATTGGCCCCTCCTCGCCCTCCCAGCGCGCTGCCCCGCCTTCATGGGGAGCCTGCGCGATGCGCGCAAGTTCTTTTCTTGAACAGGTGCAGGGGTAAAGAAATCCCCGATCGAGCAGAGCCCTCCAGGTCCGAAGGTAAACGTCGCGGCGGCGGCTCTGCTCGTAAGGTGCAAATCGACCGCCGACATCCGGCCCTTCCTGCCACTGAATGCCGAGCCAGCGCAGGTCCTCGATGATCGCGTCGAAAAACTCGCAGCGAGAGCGCTGCGGATCGAGATCCTCGTTGCGAAGAATCAGCGCGCCGGATGCATCGCGCGACCTCACATACGCCTGCCAGAAGGTCCGTGCGTGTCCCGCATGCAACAAACCTGTAGGCGAGGGAGCGAGCCGCCCGCGGTATGAAGAAGACACGCGGTCAGTCTACCGAAGGCGCGCTGGTTCGCGATCAGGCTGCGCGTTCCATCTCTTCGGCTTCCTCGACCAGTTGCGTCGGCTCCAGGACGTCGAGCGCCGGAACAGCCATGGAGCGCGACGGCGTGAGGATCTCGAAGAAAAGCCCGAGGCCGAGTCCGCAATACATCGCAGCGTAGATGCGTGGCGCTTTCCACGCCGAACCAATACCGTGACGCACTCCCAACCGAAGTGAAGCGAAGAGTACCACGGCGGTGAAAAGCATCAGGGGAATGCTCACGATCTCAGCGGCTGTGTGGGGTAGCGCAACCCATGCAGTCGCCGTCACCGCGACCGTCGCGAGTGCCGCTAGAGGAGCCAGTTCCCTCTTCGAGACTGCGTCCGCATGTTTCCGCATCAGTCGAACGCGCCCGCGTCCCCGGCGGAGCATCTGGTGAAAGAGCGCTCGAACATCGCTGCGGGGTTGATAGTGCACGGCCAGACGGGGATCCGTATAGGCGCGGATATCCGCCTTTCGCACGCGCGTGTTGAACTCCACCTCCTCACAGGCGTCGAAGCTCTCGTCAAAAAGTCCTACCCGAGCGAAAACCTCGCGGCGATACGTAGCGCCGCCGGTGACCGGATCGATGAAACCGCAGATCCTTTCGTCCCTGGCAGCATCCGCGCCCTGAACCTGCGCAATCACTTCCCCGGTGTGGGTCTCCGACGGGGCAAGCAGCGGCTGCGGCCGACAGAGACATCCTGCGCCCGTCTGGGCCAGAATCGCCGCTGTATCTTCCAGCAAATTGCGCGATGGAATCGTGCAGTGTCCATCAATGAAGAGGATCACGTCCCCAACTGCATTCCGAATCCCGATGTTCCGCCCGGCGCTGGCTTGAATGGCAGGGTTGTCGAGCACCTGCACGCGAACTTCCCTGTTGGTGTAGCGACGCCGCACGAGATCGGCGGTGCCGTCGGTGGACTGGCCGTCGACTACCAGAATCTCAAAGCGATCAGCAGGGTAATTTTGCCGGAGCAGTTCGTCGATCAGTCTGGGGAGCATTCCGCGCTCGTTCCGCACGGGCAAAATCACCGAGATGAAAGGCAGCATCGTTCACCGTCCCGGTCTTTACGATGCTGATTTCATCTTCTGCGTTGAACGAGGGGTTGCAGTTCGCAATGCGGATCGAATCCAAACGCACGAGTCACCACAAACGGTTACGCAGAGGTGTGGGTACAGGTACCGTTCGTGTCATCAGGTAACGGAGCGCTCTCAACCTGTCGCGGTTTTACATTCCGGACCGGCGGCAGACCGGCTTCTTTGATTTTGTACAGCAGTGCGCGATAGCTGATGTCAAGGGATCGCGCTGCTTTCCGGCGATTCCATTTGTGCGCTCGCAGCACATCGAGAATGATACGCCGCTCCAGAGACTGCACCGCCCGCTTCGTCTGGATGCGCAGTGGCGTGTTCAGGTCCACGGTTTCCGGCATCAGCAGATTGTTCTCGCGTGGATCGCGCAGAGCCGAGAGCACGTGCTCTTCTCCGCCGAGCACCACGTACCGCTTCGTCAGGTTCTCCAATTCCCGCATGTTTCCCGGCCAGTGATACGTCTCCAGAATGCGCATCGCCGAATTGCTGATGGGCTCAGGCCGGCGCCCGTACTGGTTTCCATACAGCCGGACGAAGTGCTGGAAGAGCAGGGGAACATCTTCGCTGCGCTGCCGCAGCGGCGGCATGTGGATGTGAACGACATTAATCCGGTAGTAGAGGTCGGAGCGGAAATTTCCCCGGCGCACTTCCTCTTCCAGGTCGCGATTCGTGCCGCAAATCAGGCGGACATTGAATTCGTATTCTTCGACGCCCCCAAGGCGCACGATCCTGAAATCCTGCAGCGCACGCAGCAGCTTCGATTGCAGAGCCGGATCCAGCTCCCCGATTTCGTCGAGGAATAACGTTCCGTGATTCGCCAGCTCGAATTTCCCCGGCCGCGAGCTGCGAGCCCCCGTAAACGCCCCAGGCTCGTGCCCAAACAACTCGCTTTCAAAAAGCTGACTGGGGATAGCCGGACAGTTGACCTTCACCATCGGAAAGCGAGCGCGCCGGCTGAGTTGGTGCAGCATCCGGGCTGCCAGTTCTTTGCCGGTGCCACTTTCTCCGCTGATCAGCACTGCCACGTCGACGGCGGCCGCATCGCGGATTTGCTGAATGGCCCTCAGTATGGCGGGTGACCGTCCCAGCAACAGGTTTTCCGGATTCGTTATTGCCCGCTCTATGCTCTCGTGCATCACACTCCCTGGTATGCACGCAAATTGCCACCTTTGGCGCTGCGCTGCATCGCCCATTGCATTGCTCCACGCTGAACATCAGATGCGCATGGCCAAACGCAACTTCACGCCTTAGATGCGGGCACGTGCGGTTCGCGTCGCTTCTCGCACAGCCAAATCAACGGTGTAATCCGCTCATTCTAGTAACTCGGGATGTGAAAAGAGGACACCTGCTGGCTCGGACTCGATCGAGACAGTGCACTTCTCTGCTGCTGGCGAACAGATAACGAGCGGCTTAGCTACGGAAGGTTTTGCCGCCACCCATGTGTGCAGGAAAGAGGCATCTTTCTGGAAAAAAGTGTGCATCCTATCCATGTACATTGACAGCAGGCTCGCAAGCAGAAGCCGGGCGTTTTCCGGTCGGAAGTAGGCCGGTTATTCCGAGGAGTACGTCGTTCCCACCAGGGCCGGAGCGCGATCTGCACGGCTTTCAGATGCGCTAATTGGCGGCTCTGGCTCTCCGCCGGGTTTCCGGCAGTCGCCGGGAGTGGGATCGTCATATGGCCGGCTTACCGGTCGGCACCGTTGAAGACACACGGAAGCGGTCATTTCCGGTGTGGCAAGGTTGAGGTTTCCACTGATGGATCGCCCGTTGCGAGTGCTGGTCGCGCAGAACGAGCCCGAGATCGCCGCAATTTACAACCCGCTCTTCCCTTCGCCGAGGTTCAGCGTAGAATACGCGGCTTCTGCAGAGCAATGCTTACGGTTGCTCGAGCGGCGCTCGCCTGGCTACGACCTCGTCCTGATCGATGATCGCTTGCCGGATTCCAGCGCGATTGAAGCGTTGAAGCATATACGCGCAGCACGACCCGAAGCACCGGTCGCGCTGATCGCCGCTCATCTCAGTCCCAGATTCCTTTTTGACGCCACTCAGGCCGGGGCCAGCGGGTTCCTGACCAGGCCCATACGCTCCACTGATCTGGAAGAGCTCTTATCGACGGTGTGCCCGCGGCATACGGACTCGGTTGCTGAGCCCCCGCCGGCCATGCATATTGAAGACCTCGGAGGCGGACAGTTCTTCCTCGCGGCTTCTCCCGCGATGCTCGAAATTCTGCACCATGTCCGCATGCTGAGCCGTACCGATGTTCCCGTGCTGATTACCGGCGAAAGCGGCGTTGGCAAGGAAGTCGTCGCGACGCTGATTCACAAGCATTCGCCGCGCGCGAACCGCACATTTCTCAAGGTGAACTGTGCAGCGTTGCCCAACGATCTGCTGGAAAGCGAGCTATTCGGCTACGAAGCCGGCGCATTCACTGGTGCGGCTAAAGCGAAGCCCGGCAAGTTCGACGTCTGCGATAAGGGCACTATCCTGCTGGATGAGATTGGCGAGATGAGCCCGCAACTGCAGGCGAAATTGCTGCACGTCCTGCAGGACGGCACCTTTGGGCGGCTGGGATCGCGCCTGAATACCAAAGTCGATGTCCGCGTAGTTGCAGCTACGAACATCGATATTGAGCAGGCCATCGCCGATAAGCGCTTCCGGGAAGACCTCTACTATCGGCTGAATGCTTTCGTCCTCCACGTCCCGCCGCTGCGCGAACGCACAGAAGAGATTCCGTGGCTTCTGGAGAATCTGTCCGGCAAACTAGCAGCGTCTCACGGACTGGAGCCGATTCAATTTTCCGCGCGAATGGTTGCTGCCGCGGTGCGCTACCACTGGCCTGGAAACCTGCGGGAGCTCGGCAACTTCGTCAAGCGTTACCT
>DASSKX010000598.1:0-5351 GCA_035689925.1 Acidobacteriaceae bacterium | reverse complement strand
CCGAAGCCGGTGTGGGCCAGCCGATACTCGTCTTCCAGGTCGCTGGCGAAGAGCGACGGGTCGTCGGAGTTGAGCGTGACCATGAGGCCGGAATCGAAGTAGCGGCGAACGGGGTGGTCCTCAAGCCGGGCGCAGCAGCTGGTTTTCAGATTCGACGTGATGCAGATCTCCAGCGGGATCTGGCGCTGGGCGAGCAGTTCCATCAACTCCGGGTCGTGGATCGCCGTCAGGGCGTGGCCCAGGCGCTCCGCTCCGATATTCATGGCGCCCCAGATGCTCTCCGGACCGACGGTTTCCCCGGCGTGGGCGGTGAGGCGGAGGCCGGCATCGCGGGCTTCCGCGTAGAGATCCCGGAAGGGCTCGGCTCCGGTGCGGCGCTCATCGCCGCCGATGCCAATGCCGACGATGGAGGGGAAATCGGGGCGAAGTTCGGCGGCTTTGCGGAAGACGCGGGCGGCCTCTTCCGGGCCGAAGTGGCGGACAGCGTCGAAGATCCAGTAGCAGCTAATGCCCAGTTCCTGCTCCGCGCGGACGCGGGCACGCTCCATCCCCAGGAACAGGGGTTCGAACTCACAGCGGCGCCAGTAGTAGACCACCCCGACCGAGACATAGACCTCGGCGTGGACGACTCCCTGTCCGGCGAGGCGCTCGAGCATCCGCCAGGTGATCAGTTCGTAGTCGTCGGCGGTCGCAAGGTGCTCCGTGATTGCCTTGAACGCCATCAGAAAACCGGTAAAGTCCGTGTACTGAAAGAGGGCCCGCGCCTGGGCGAGGTCGAGCGGAACGGTATCGTGCCGGGCACTCAGGTCAACCAGAGTCTCCGGCGTGACGGTGCCTTCGAGGTGCAGATGCAGCTCGGCTTTGGGCAGGCGGCGGATGCTGGTGGTCAGGTCCATCGGAGAACAGGGCAACTCACTAGGGTAGCTGAGAAGGGTATTGCCAAAAAGCAGACATGACCCGGACAGGGGATTGAAATCCACGGCGATCCGGATAGAGTGGCCGTTACAATCCCGCCATGGTCTCCAAACCTGGAATCATTGATTTCCGCCGCAGGCTGCTCGCATGGTTCGACGCGAGCGCGCGCGACCTGCCATGGCGGCAGACGCGCGATCCTTACGCGATCTGGGTTTCGGAGACGATGCTGCAGCAAACTCGTGTTGCCGTGGTGGTCGACTATTACGCGCGCTTCCTGGAGAAGTTTCCCACACTGGCGAGCCTGGCTGAGGCGAGCGAAGAAGAAGTGCTGGCGGTCTGGAGCGGGCTGGGGTACTACCGCCGGGCACGGGCACTGCATGAGTCGGCGCGGGCCGTCATGGCGGAGTACAACGGGGTAATTCCGAGGACAGCGGCGGGTCTGGCGCGGCTCCCTGGCGTTGGCGTGTATACGGCCGCAGCGGTCGCCAGCATCGCCTTCAGCGAGCCGGTCGCGGCGGTCGACGGCAACGTCGAACGCGTCCTGACGCGCTACTACGGTCATGAGCCGGTTGCGGGCTCCGCGCGCAGCGGACAGCTGAAGAAAGACGCGGCGGATCTGGTGGATCCGAAGCGTCCCGGCGACTTCAATCAGGCGATGATGGAACTCGGCGCTACCGTGTGCCTGCCAAAGGGGCCACTGTGCCTGACGTGCCCCGTTCGGGAAGGCTGCGCGACGCGCGGCGAACACGCAGCGCCTCCAGCGAAGAAGATGCTGAGCCGGAAGCTCTCGCTGGCGCTGATGCAGCGCAAGCAATGGCCCAAGTCCGAAGTGTTGCTGGAGCAGCGTCCGCTGGATGCCTCGCAGATGCCAGGCATGTGGGAGCTGCCGCAGGTGAAAGAAGGTCATCAGGACGTCAGCGCACAGTTGCTGACGGTGCGGCACTCGATCACCAACACGAATTACTACGTCTCCGTCTATGGCCTGAATGTGAATGAGCAACGCATGCTGGCCGCGGCAACCAGTCAGCGTGAGTGGGTTCCGCTGGTGGATTTGCTGGCGCGGCCGCTGACCGGACTGACGCTGAAAGTGCTGAAGCGCCTCAAGGTGATGCCCGGCTACAGCGGCTCGGGACCGGCGGTGATTCTGGGCGAAATGGTGCCCGATGCGGCGCGGGAATTCGACTCTGCTGTCTTCGGCGAGGACTGAACGCGCTGAGTGGCGCGGCATGAGGCTGCCAGGATAGGCTCTCAGGTTCGGAAGAATGCCCCCGAGGAGAGCCGATGCCGGAGACCGAGTCTGCCGCGGAAATTATCCCCCCGCTGACTTCCCTGAATGAAGAAGAGACGATGCTGCGCGATACGGTGCGGCAGTTTGCGCAGCAGGAGATCGCTCCGCGCGTCCGCGCCATGGACGAGGCGCAGAAGCTCGATCCGGAAATTCTGCGGCAGCTCTTTGATCTGGGACTGATGGCCATCGAGGCTCCGCTGGAGTTGGGCGGGGCCGGCGCGTCGTTCTTCAGTGCGGTACTGGCCGTCGAGGAAATTTCCCGCGTCGATCCGGCGGTCGCCGTCATCGTCGATGTGCAGAACACGCTGGCCGTCAACGCGCTGCTCCGCTGGGCCAATCCTGATCAGCAGCGGATGTGGCTTCCCCGCATGGCGCAGCAGACGGTGTGCGCCTACGCGCTGAGCGAGGCGGGGTCGGGATCGGACGCGTTCTCGCTGGCGACGCAGGCGAGAGTGGACGGCGATGCCTTCGTGCTGAGCGGGCGCAAGCTTTGGATCAGCAATGCGCTGGAGGCGGAGCTGTTCCTGGTGTTCGCAAATGCAAATCCGCAGGCCGGCTACCGCGGGATCACGGCATTCATCGTCGAGCGCGGGACGCCGGGGTTCACGGTCGGGCACAAGGAAGACAAGCTGGGCATCCGCGCATCGTCGACGTGCGAATTGCTGTTCGATGACTGCCGGGTTCCGGCAGCAAACGTGGTGGGCGAGGTTGGCAAGGGATACAAGATTGCCATTGAGACGCTGAACGAGGGACGCATTGGCATCGCCGCACAGATGCTCGGCCTCGCGGAGGGTGCGTGGTCCTGGGCGGTGAAGTACAGCAAAGAACGCAAGCAGTTTGGGAAGGCCATTGCGGAGTTCCAGTCGATCCAGTTTCAGCTGGCGGAGATGGCGACCCAAATCGAAGCGGCGCGCATGCTGGTCTACAACGCCGCGCGGATGAAGGGCGCGGGCGTTCCGTTCGTGAAGGAGGCGGCGATGGCGAAGCTGTTCGCCTCGCGCGTCGCGGAAGACGTCGCCAGCAAGGCTGTGGAGATTTACGGCGGCTACGGTTTCGTCAAGGACTATCCCGTCGAAAAGCTTTACCGCGATGCGAAAATCGGCGCGATTTATGAGGGCACCTCGAACATGCAGCTGGCGACTATTGGCAAACTGATTCTGGGCTAAAGCTGTCTTCATCCCGAGACACAGGAGGACGAGCATGCAACGAGCAGTTCCCAAATCCGTCGACGATTACATCGCCGTGCAACCGGAATCGGTCCGGCAGAAGCTGGAGCAGGTGCGCGCGACGATTCAGAAGGCTGTGCCGGAAGCCGTGGAGGGCATCGGCTATGGCATGCCGGGATACAAATTGCGCGGCAAGCCGATGCTGTATTTCGCGGGGTTCAAGGAGCATTATTCGCTGTTCGCGGCCTCCGGGACGTTCTTTGCGGCCTTGCGGGATGAGCTGCGCGGCTACGAGATGCGCAAGGGAACGGTTCAGTTCCCGCTCGATAAGCCGGTTCCTGTGCAGCTAATCAGCCGGATCGCGAAGCTGCGCGCCGAGGGTATCGCCGGTTCGGCGAAGCCGGCCGTTCGACAGCCGAAGGCCTGATCCAGCGAACCTCCAACGGTGGTACACTTGCTCCCCGCTCGCGGGTTTTGCGGTCACTCGTGCGTGAAACCGCAGCCGGCCCAGTCTCCCCCGAACTTCACCATTGGAGGGATTCAATGCAAGCAAGGATCAGGACCTTTGCAGTTTTACTCGCCGCAGCCGTGGCGATTCCCGCATTTGCGGCAGATAACCCCTGGTTTGGCACGTGGAAGCTGGATCCGGCCAAAAGCCATATGACGGGTGAAACCTTCACCTACAGCAAGACAGCGAACGGGATGGATCACTTCACCAACGGCGTACTGTCCTTTGACTTCACCGCGAACGGACTGGATTATCCGGTGATGGGTGGCGCAACCACCAGTTGGGTTTCGACCGGACCGAACGAGTGGAAGACAACGGACAAGATGAATGGCAAAGAGACGAATTCGTCGGTGGTCAAGCTGTCGGCGGATTGCAAGACGATGACGGAGACCACGACCGGCACCCGGCCCGACGGTACCGACATTCACAACGTGACCGTCTTTACGAAAGCGAAAAGCGGCGAGGGCTGCCTCGAGGGAACCTGGAAGAGCACCAAAGTCAGCCAGAGCGCCCCGGGCAGCTTTGTGATTTCGCAGGGCGGATCGCCGGATACGTTGAAATGGGAGATCCCGGGATGGAAAGAGACGGTGGAAGGCAAGGCGGACGGAACTGACCTGCCTCTGACCGGACCTCAGGTGCCGGCCAATATGACCGTAGCTTTCAAAGCCGATGGCGCGCGGAAGCTCAGCTTCGAAGTGAAGCAGGCTGGAAAGTCCATTGAGAAGGGGGAGCAGGTGCTGGCGCCGAATGGGAAATCGTTCACCGAGACCAGCTGGACTCCCGGCAAGGAAAACGAGAAGCAGACCTACGTGTTCAACAAGCAGGGCTAGAGGCTTAGGTGCTGCGTGATCGAAGGCTGCCTGCGGGCAGCCTTCGTTGTTCGATGATGGAAGAGGTGTCGCGGAGGTAGCCGGCATGACGGTTGCGGAGTTTCGGGAGTCGCTCGCCCATGATGAACCGCCGAAGGAGCTTTCCGCCCCTCTGGCCGCGCTCTGGTGGGACGCGAAGGATGCATGGGCGCAGGCGCACAGCATGGTCGACGAACTGGAATCGAAGGACGGAATGGCAGTGCACGCCTACTTGCACCGCAAAGAAGGCGCGGAGTGGAATGCGAACTACTGGTATGAGCGCGCCGGGCGCACGTATCACCGCGCGCAGCTCAGCGATGAATGGCAGGCGCTGGTGGAGGGGCTGCTGGCGGTGGTCTGAATTGAGGCAGAGAAATTTTCTTCGTCGGGATGCTTCCCAGGAACTTGAACCCCTGCCGTGAGTGATGGTTGGGTCCACCTGACTTCCGTACTCCCTGATCGGCGATTTTCTCTTGCCCTCATTCCTCCAGAGACCTAACCTGAAAATGGCGAAGGCTCTGTTCCCACGAACAGAGCCTTTTCTCTTCCCGGCTCAGGCCGGGAGCTTCCGCGCTCTTTGAGACCACTGCCCTGAGCCCTCACCGGGTGCCCCATGTCTCCTGAAG
>DASSKX010000597.1:0-2282 GCA_035689925.1 Acidobacteriaceae bacterium | reverse complement strand
GCGAGGAGTTGACGGCCGGGCCCATGTCAACGCTCTCGTCGAGGCCATTACCGATCTTCAGCTTCTTCGCGCGGGCCACCAACTCGTCGGCGAACTTCTTGTAGACGCCTTTCTGGATGATGATGCGGCTGGTGGCGGTGCAGCGCTGGCCGGTCGTGCCGAAGGCGCCCCACAGCGCGCCGTCGAGCGCCAGGTCCAGGTTCGCGTCCTCCATCACGATCATCGCGTTCTTGCCGCCCATCTCCAGCGAACACGGCTTGAATGTCGCCGCCGATCTCTCGCCCACGTGCCGCCCGACCTCGGATGATCCCGTGAACGAAACCGCGCGCACCATCGGATGCTCCACCAGCGCGCTGCCGACCTCCGACCCGGATCCGGTGACGATGTTCACCACCCCCGCCGGCACCCCGGCATCGACCAGCGCCTGCACCAGGTTGAACGTCGAAAGCGGCGTATCCTGCGCCGGCTTGATCACGCACGTATTCCCGCACACCAGCGCCGGAAGCAGCTTCCACGACGGGATCGCCATGGGAAAATTCCACGGCGTGATCATTGCGCACACGCCCACCGGCATCCGCACCGACATCGCAAATTTGTTCTGCAACTCCGACGGCGTCGTCTGCCCAAACAGCCGCCGCCCCTCGCCCGCCATGTAGAAGGCCGTATCGATCGCCTCCTGCACATCGCCGCGCGTCTCCGTCAGCACCTTGCCCATTTCGCGCGTCATGTCGCGCGCGCACTGTTCCTTGCGCTGCATCAGCAGATCGCCGGCACGGTAGAGAATCTCCGCGCGCTTCGGAGCAGGCACCAGCCTCCAGGTCTTCCACGCTTCCGCGGCCGCCTTCACCGCGGCGTCGACATCTTCCGCGCTCGATGACTGAAACACGCCGACGACATCGTCGCGCCGCGCTGGATTGATGTTCTCGAAGGTCTTGCCGCTGCGCGATGGAACGAATTTCCCGCCGATAAAATTCCCATAAGTCTTCACGGACACAGTTCTGCGCTCCTGAGGAGAAAACATCTCAGCATAGCGGAAATGTGCCTGCGCCGTCGCCGCAGCCTATTGCGGCGCAGAGTGGCCGATGAACTTATCTGCCCATAAGAGGAAGTACTTCATGTTGGGAGCATCGGTGTGGCCGCCATCGTGCTGCCGCCACGCCAGCTTGCCCTCCAGAAGACCCTCATTCACCGGAGGCATCTTCGCCGTGTGGTAGTCCTCGTGCACGCCGAGCCCCGGCGCTCCCAGCAATTCCCACACGCGGCTCGCGTCCACCGTTGCCATCCAGCTTCCCTCGTGATCCAGCCAGTGCGCGTCGCCTTTCGCCGGAATGCCATAGCTGATGAACGTCAACCGCGGCGCGCACAGCGCGATCAACTCGTTCGAGTCCACCGGAATCTCCCCAGGATTCATGCTGCCGAAACTCGCCTGCGACGCCCCGTACTTCATAAAGTTCCCGGCCATCCAGTAATACTCGCCCCCGGTCAGGCTCTCGACCGCCTCGCCGTAGTTGCGCCGCAGCGGCGTCGCTCCGCCTTTTCCCGACGACCCCACCAGCACCATCGCGAATCGCTGATCGAAAGCCATCGTCACCAGCGCCGCCTTCCCATAGCGCGACACGCCCTCAATGCCAACATGCTTCGCGTCTACAGCCGGGTCCGTCTCCAGATAATCGAGCGCACGTCCCGCGCCCCACGCCCAGGCCCGCAGCGCGCCCCATTGGTCCGGCTTCCGCGGCTGTCCCTTGTTCACCAGGCCGATGATGCCGCGCGTCACCCCCGCTCCGTTATCCGCCTGCACGCTCGCCGGATCGAAAAGCGCAAACCCCCAGCCGTCCTGAATCAGCTGCCATGTGTTCGGCAGCCCGCCATCCGCATTCAGCTGCGGAAACTGAAACGGCGTCGCCTTCACCGGCTCCCACGCCGGATGCTGCTCGAACACCTGCTGCAGCGAGGGGTCCTGCTGCACCAGCATCTTCTTCCACGCCTCATTGATCCGGGCAAACTCATCGGCCGAAGGCTCATGCGGAGCAGGGAAGTTCGCCGGACCAAACATGACCAGCACCGGAACCGGTCCCTTCGCGTGCTCCGGCAGCACCAGCATCATGTGCATGTCCACGCTGATCAGCGGATACGACGAATTGTCGACGTGCCCGATCACTTCCTTCGCGACCACCGCATTGAATCCGATCCGCTCGTGATCCACCGTCTCCACCGTCCAGGTCACATGCGGCACATCCTTCGGAACGCGCCCGTAGACGTACTCCGAATACTGGTCCACGATC
>DASSKX010000596.1:0-5480 GCA_035689925.1 Acidobacteriaceae bacterium | reverse complement strand
ATGGCGCTGGGGGCGAATCGCGGGCGCGTCGTCAGCCTGGTGCTGCGCGGGGCGTTTCTGCAGATCATGATCGGGCTGGCGATCGGGATTCCGGCGTCGATCGGCTGCGCGCGGCTGATCGCGGCGCAGATGTATCACGTGAAGGGCTGGGATCCGCTGGTGCTCGGGGCCTCGATCGTGCTGCTGAGTTTGTGCGCGCTGGTGGCGAGCCTGGTGCCGGCGCGGCGGGCGGCGTCGATTGATCCGATGCGGGCGCTGCGGGTGGAGTGAAAAGGCAGTTGTTAGTTGTTAGTTCTTAGTTGTCAGTTGCCACTTGTCGATCAGGCGGCGTTACTTCGGTGGATGGTGAAAGGCTGGGAGAGCGATTGCGGGATGGGGACTGGCGGCTGGCGTGCGACGATGTTGATGGGCTGGATGCGGGGTGGGTGCATCTCACCCTGTGTTTCCCTGCTCTGCTCGAATGGGGCCGAAGCTGACCTGATGCGCCGCGTCGTGATGTTTCTGAATCCGCTGCTGGTCCACACCGCGAAGCGCAGGGCGGCGGTGGAGCAGATTGCCGAACTGCTCAGCGGGCGCGGTGCGGACGTGCATTTGCAGGAGACGCTGTCGGCGTACTCGGCGGGGCAGCAGGCGCGCGATGCGGTGCAGGCGGGGTTCGACACGTTCCTGGTGTGCGGCGGCGACGGGACGGTCTTTCAGGTGCTGCAGGGGATCGCCGGGGCGGATGTGACGCTGGGCGTGCTGCCGTTCGGTACGGGCAACGTGATCGTGCAGAACCAGCATGTGCCGCGGGATCCGGTGAAGGCGGCGGAGTTGCTGCTGGAAGCGGAGCCGCGCTCGGTGAGCCTGGGCAAGGTGACGGTGAGCCCGGTGGGGCACCGGAAGAAGCAAAGCTGGTACTTCTTCATTGCGGCGGGGATGGGTGTGCACGCAGCGCTGATGAATCTGGCTCCGACGGGGCACGGCAAGCGCAAAGGCGGACGGCTGGCCTACTACGTGGGCGGCGTGCAGACGCTGCTCGAGAAGCCGGTGCAGGTCTTTGAGATGGAGTGGGTCGCGGCGGACGGGACGAAGGGCAAGGAGACCGTCTCTGAGGTGATCGCGGCGCATGTGCAGGAGATCAATCGGTGGAAGGCGGGCGGCGATCCGTTTGGCGATGCGCTGCATCTGGCGTGGGTTCCGGCGACGGGGAAGATGGGGCTGGCGCATGCGAGCTTCCACGCGCTGACCAGCGACAAGGCGAACGGGCGGCGCAAGGGGTGGTGGGAGCTGCCGTACGCGCAGTACAAGAGCGTGCAGAAGGTGACGTGCCGGCCGCTCGAGAGCGAGCACTACGAATCGCCGCTGCTGGTGGAAGCCGACGGCGAGGTGCTCGGCGCGGAACAGGCTGTGATCGGCATGGCGGAGACGCGGCTGAAGCTGCTGTGGCCGAATGGGTCGCGGCAGGAGTAGAAGACTGCGTCCGTCTGCAGAGCTGACAACTTATCGGGAGCGACGTGGCGGGCCGGTTGGCGGTTCGGCATGCGTTGTTACTCGCGAATTACCTTTGTCCTAACTTTTGGCGGTATTTCGGCCCGGGTCGCCCAACCCGGCAGCGGGAACAATGTTGCGCAAAAGTTTGCCTGTAATGCCAAGAAAATATTTCGGAAAGCGGAAAACGTTGTCGAATCATGACGCGTTCGGGCGAGTTGACCGATGAGTTACACCCGGCATCCTAAGCAGAGAAAGAACCCCCGGCCGAAAGGCGGGGCAGCTTCGATGGGTTCGGCAAAGACGAGCCATGGCGCAAATGATTCCAACATTCCTCTCCGCGGGGCCGCTGGCTGGAGTTGAGATGGGGCGACCCGGCGCATCTGTGCTCTGCCGTTGCCGAAGCACTTCACAACAGGGAGTACAGCCGTGAAACGCATTGCAACCATGGCCTCGGTTCTGGGGCTCGGCCTTATGCTAACTGCGACCTGCAGCCTTTCGGCGCAGAACAACTATCCACCGCCGTCGTATAACCCGCCGTCAGCAACCGGCACCGACGCGACGCACGTCTCGGTTGGCGTGTTTGGCGACTACCTGCGCTACAACCCGAAGGGGTCGGCGCTGGGTCTGGTGGGTCTGGGCGCGCGCCTGGGCGTCAACATGTCGCACCACACCGCCATTGAAGGCGAGATGGACTACGACTTCGCGAAGAACTACACGGTGGCAAACGTGAACACCACGGGCACGGGCGGCACCGGCGGCATCAGCACCAACACGGTGACGGTGGGCATTCGTCCGCTGTGGGCGCTGTTTGGTCCGCGCTTCGATCTGGGCAGCGAACACGCGAACTTGTTTGTCACGGGCAAGGTCGGCATCGTGAACTGGACCACGACCAATCCGCACTCGGTGAGCGGCACGACGTTCGCCAACGCGGTGGAGAGCATCGGCGGTTCGGGCACGGAGCTGGCGCTGTATCCGGGCGCGGGCATTCAGGGGTACTGGGGATTCTTCGGCCTGCGCGTGGAAGTGGGCGACGCCATTTACGTGCACAACGGCGCGAATAATAACCTGCGCGTGACGTTTGGGCCGCAGATCAGATTTTAAGAACAGTTGTTGGTTGTTCGTTCTTAGTTGTTCGTGATCAGTGATCAGTAATCGGGGTTACGAGGCAAAATGCCCGGGCACGCCTGGTGGGAAGCGGGTCCGGGCATTTTTGTTTAGCGGGCTGCCCGGGTGGGGGCGGCGATCATGTCGTCGACCTGGTAGAGCGCGGTGTGTTCGATGGTGCGCAGCTTGCCTGCGTCGGCGAAGAAAGCAGCCGGATCGACGCCGGGATGGGTCTTCGTCCAGGCATCGCGGTAGGTCTGGCTCTGATTGAAAACGGCGTTCCAGGTGGGATAAACATCGACAGAGCTGACCAGGTCGTGGTCGCTTTCACCAGTGGGGAAGATCTGGACGTTGATGGCCCAGGCGCTGAGCAGGCCCTGCTTCACCGCCGCCTCGGCAAAGGGCTGCCAGTTTTTCTTTTCCCAGGCGACCCAGGCATCGACATCTTTCGCGTGCATGGAGTTGAAGACGAGATAGTCGCCCTTCTTCGCGGCGCCCACGAGAACCTGGTACTGGGTGAGGTGAGTGGAGACGAGTTCGGTCATCTCGCTGCGTTTCTGGAGGTACTGCTGCGGATCGACGCCGGCCTTCTGCAAGGCTGCGAGGAGGTCTTCGTGGCTCATGGGCGCGGGCGGGGCTCCGTTGTAGAAGGTGACGATCGCGTAGTCGCACTGGCCGTCACTGCCGGCGGGCATGATGGCGCGGAGAACCATGAACGCTGCGATGGCTCCGGAGCTGACGCGTGCCTGCGCGTACTTCTGCACATCGCCCTGAAGAAATTCTCTGAAGTTGCTGGCCTGGCCGGGGCGGACCTTGACGCAGGCGATGTTGTGAAAGCCGGTGGGGTGTTGTTGTTGCGCGGCCACGGGAAGAGCAAATGAGGCTGCCAGAGCGGCAGCGGCAAAGATGCGATGGATCATGGAGGTGCCTCCGGGGTGAGTCGGGCGTGGGGACCTGGTTTCGGGGAGTGTGCGAGAACCATACAGCAAATGGGCTGTGCCGCGCATGCTGTGCTTGCAGTGACGTGAACAGGACGTTCCGTGGTGTGCAGGTTTGCGCGGAAATAACTTCAGCGGCGAAACTGAAGCGGTGCGAGTGCGATGGGTTCTTCTGCTGAGTTTTTGCTGCGCGGCGGCCGGCGCGCAGGATGTGCATGTGCGGGTTGCGCACGATGTGAAGACGGGGATCGAGGGCACGGCGGAGTTTCCGACGATCCAGATGGCGATGGATCATCACCCCTGGCCGGGGAAGGATGGGCGCGTCTACATCGAGATTGAGCCGGGCGTGTATCACGAGCGCGTGATTGTGACGCAGAACCATCCGAACATCACGCTGGTGGGCAAGGGGAAGTCTCCGGCGGACGTGGTGATCACGAACAGCCTCAACGCGAAGGAGGCGGGCGGGACGTTCTTCACCGAGACGGTGGAGGTGAACGGGACAGGGTTCGAGGCGGACAACGTCACGTTTGAGAACACGGCGGGCAATACGGGGCAGGCGGTCGCGATTGCGGTGCGGGCGGATCGCGCGGTGTTCAGGCACTGCCGGTTCCTGGGGCATCAGGACACGCTGTTTGCGGATTACGGGCGGCAGTATTACGTCGATTCGTATATCGAGGGCGGCGTGGATTTCATCTTCGGCAACGCGGCGGCGGTGTTCGATCATGATGAGCTGCATGCGAACGGGCCGGGATTTCTGACCGCGCAGTCAAGGACGTCTCCGGAGCAGACGACGGGATATGTGATAGTGGACAGCACAATTACAGCCGGGCCCGAGGCGAGCGCGGAGGGCAAGCGGGTGGGGCTGGGACGGCCGTGGCGTCCTTATGCGCGCGTGGTGTATCTGCGGGATGAGCTGCCGGAGGCGATTGCTCCGGCAGGATGGAACAACTGGGGCACGGCGGAGAACGAGAAGACGGCGTGGTTCGGCGAGTTCGAGGATAAGGGGCCGGGGGCGCGGCCGTCGGAGCGCGTGCCGTGGGCGCACCAGCTGACGGCGGCGGAGGCGCGGGGGTTTGAGCCGCGGAGGTTTGTGGCGGGGGCGGATGGGTGGGATCCGGTGAAGGCCGCGCGGGAGCTGCCCTGACCTGGCTCCGGACGGGGGCCGAATGTTACAGTGGCGTTCCGGACGTTTTCGCCTCCCTCTAAAGAATTTTCGATTGGGCTGGCACGTGGCCGGAGGACCCCAGGCGGTGAGGTGAAGAGGTTGTCAATCCGGAGCGGACAGAGCAGTTTCCTCCGCGTGCTGCGCAGGCAGGATGGCGTCGGCATTTCCTTCGTGAGAACCATGTGGGCTGGATTGGCGCTGGTGCTGCTGGCAGCGGCGCCGGCGGCGCGCGCGCAGGATCGTTCGGTGGCGGACGGGGCGGGCAACAACGTGGTGCCGTCGCACCCGGTTCCGCCGAAGCGGCCGCCGGCGCAGGACATCACGATCGAGGGGATGGGCTCGTTCGGCCACTACAGGATTTTTGCGGGCGGCGAAGACGGCAAGATGTACACGGGCGGGATCGAGTACGGCCGCAACTCGTGGGGTCCGTTTCTCCACGCGCGGAATTATTACGTGGCGGAGATTCTGCCCATCATGCGGCTGAACGAAGCGGCGCATACGGATATCTGGGGCGACCGGCTGGCGCCGGGGCGGCGGATTCTGTATGGCGCGGGGTTTTCGCCGATCGGGATTCGGCTGGTGTGGGGCAATCACGCGCTGCGGCCGTTCTTCTCGGCGAAGGCCGGGCTGGTGGTGTGGGATCACAAGTTCATTTCGAACGAGGGCAGCTACATCCAGTTCAGCCTGCGCGAGTCGGCGGGCCTGCTGGTGAAGATGAATGACCGCTACGATCTGCGGCTGGGGCTGATCGGGGACTTTCATCAGTCGAATGGATTCATGGTGGATGTGAATCCAGGGCT
>DASSKX010000595.1:0-2253 GCA_035689925.1 Acidobacteriaceae bacterium | reverse complement strand
TGGTCGAGTCAATCCAGAGATTTCCGAGGAAGCTCGCGACTCCTTCATTGAGCCATGCCCGTGGTGAGCGAAACGCTGCATGCGCCAGTGCGTGAGCCAGCGCCGATGCGAGACGCCCTGATTGCTCGCCGGACAGCGGCGTCAGCAGCACGTTGCCGGTTTCTGCGGGATCGTCGTCGGCTTCCGGCAATTCGAGAATCGTTGCCGGCGATGACGGTGCGCTGCCCAGCCAACGCCGCAACAGCGGCTCAATGGTTGCTGCGGCTCCGGTGCAGTTCTGCGCGTACTGCGCATCGGCGTTCGTGGCCAGGACGCGAACGCCGTGACCGGACGTCTCGCTCCGCCGCGCCAGAAAAAGCGAAGGCACATCGAATCCAATGCGCCTGGCGGCGAGCGACGCCGTGATCACCCCGGGGAAGCTGGCGGTCGGCATGGACGTCGGATGGTCCAGAGGGACGTAATCGCCGTTGAGAATCGCGACGTTTGGAGGCTGGTCCAGGAACTCATCGGTGATCCTGAGCGCCATCGTCGCGTTCTGATCCAGGAGCTTCTGCCGGCCAATTTCATGGAAGACGCGCGCACCGTCGCCGAGGACCGCCGGGACCGACGCGACCGGGTACCAGACCACATTCCCGAAGCCGCGCATACCGGTGAAGTCGGTCGAAATGCGATCCCAGTCCGACGCTTGTGCCCGTGCCTCGGGAGCACCGATGGCGAGCAGCCGTTGCGCAGTAAGCTCCACCTCGCCCCCGTAATCGACATCGAGGGTCAGCGTGCCGCCGGGAACAAGGGCTGCCGGTGGCTGAATATCAGCCTCGATCAGCTGTCCTGTGTGATCCGTGTCGCTGTTGAGCTTTGCCGTTGAGAAGGGAAGTCGCCGTCCCTGCACCCCGATCGTCTCAAAATGGAGCGTCGAGGAGAGCTGCAGCGGGATCAGGTTCAACGGCTCCTTGCCCGCATTGTGCAGCGTCACCCGTGCGTGGGCTTCCAGCGACTGATCACGCGGCGTGAGGTGGACGTCCAGATCCCAGGCGGTGATCGCCACCGCCTGGCGCTCCGCATCACTGACCCGGGTGGCTTGTGCAGGCTCTGTCGCCGTCTTCGGGTGGGGTGGTCCGGAGAAGAGGACCTCTGGTTTTTGCGACTGCTGTCCACAGCAGAGGCTGCCGCCCAGCGCAAGCGCGGCCAAAACGAACCGAAATTTCATGAACCAAGGCCTTTTTGTGTGCGGGCCGAAGACGCGGCACGATCGGCGACAACTCCAGACTTCGCCGACGAGCGGCGTTGGCGGGCCGCTTCAAACAGAACCACCGCTCCCGCCGCCGAAACATTCAGCGACGCTACCTTCCCGGCCATAGGGATCCGCAGGAGGTGATCGCAGGTGCGGCGCACCAGGTCGTGCAGACCTGCCCCTTCGCGTCCGAGGACAATTACCGTGTTAGACGAGAAATCGTACGCGTCGTAATCCTGCGTGCCGCGCTCGTCCAGGCCAACACACCACAGGTTCTGCTCCTTGAGCGCCTCCAGCGCGCGCACCATGTTCACCACCCGCGCCAGGCGCAGATGTTCGGCGGCCCCGGCGGACGCCTTCAGCGCAACCGCGCTCAGCGGCGCCGACCGCCGCTCCGTGATCAGGACGCCGTCTGCTCCGGCAGCCTCGGCGGTTCGGAGCAGCGCGCCCAGATTCTGCGGGTCTTCCACCCCGTCCAGGGCCAGCACCAGGCGCGGCTCCGGACCGGTGAGCAGGTCCTCGACATCCAGGAAACTGCGTTCCCGCACAATGGCGACGACTCCCTGATGGCCTGTGGTCCGCGCCAGCTTTGTCAGAGCCTCCCTGGGCTCGAGACGGGTCTTAACTCCAGCCTTCCGGCACAGATCGAGGATTTCGGCCAGCCGGTGGTCGTGCCTCTCCCGGGCAATACAGACGTGGTCAAACTGCCGCGAGCCGGAGCGCAGGGCCTCCTGCACCGGATGCAGGCCGTACAGGAATTCCATTGATAACAGTGTATCCAGCGCTCGATTTCCTTGCTCCCAGCCACAATGCGGCAGATAATGAAGCAGTTATTGGCGTGCCTGGCGGGTCGCCGTGGCACTGAGCGCGGTTGCCGAGGGTGAGCCAATGGATTTCGCAACCGAAATGGAAAAACTGGTCAAAACAAGAGTCTTCCGGCGCGGCAACTTCGTCTCTGAAAATGACATGAGTGCTGCAGCCGTCCAACTCGCCGACCAGGTCCGGAGCGAGAACGCCCTCGT
>DASSKX010000594.1:0-2061 GCA_035689925.1 Acidobacteriaceae bacterium | reverse complement strand
GACGCTGCGGGAGCATGTGCCCGAGGCGCACAAGGTTACGCTGGTCGACTTGCCGCACGGCGCGCCAGTCGTGCGCTACGGTGCCGTAATCGGTTACGCGGAAGCTTCGCTGAAGGCAGGTTCATGGATCCACGAAGGGCTGATGCGCATGCCTGCTCCTCCCGCACTGGACCAACTGCCCATTTGCACGGCGATTCCCGAGCCGCTGCCGCCGCTCGAAGGGTTCACGTTCGAGGGCTTCGTCAATGCGGATGGCAGTGTGGGCACGAAGAATATTCTGGGGATCACAACGACGGTGCAGTGCGTTGCCGCAACAGTGAACCATGCCGTGCAGCGCATCCGGGCTGAGGTGCTGCCGCGCTATCCGAATGTCGATGACGTAATCGCCCTCACGCACGCGTATGGCTGCGGCGTTGCGATCAACGCGCCCGGCGCGGAGATTCCGATTCGTACTCTGCGGAATCTCAGTCTCAACCCAAACCTGGGTGGCACGCCGATGGTGGTGAGTCTCGGTTGCGAGAAACTTCAGCCATCGCTGCTGATGCCGGCGAGCGAACTGCCCGTCCTCCGGACGGGTCCGGATGTGGTGCGCCTCCAGGATGAGCAGTACCGGTCCTTCGAGGAAATGGTGGGCGCCATCATGGAGATGGCGGAGAAGCGCCTGGCCGTTCTGAACGCGAGGCGGCGCACGACGCGCCCAGCTTCTGACCTGATCGTCGGCCTCCAATGCGGAGGGAGCGACGCTTTTTCCGGAGTAACTGCGAATCCGGCGGTCGGATATGCTGCGGATCTTCTCGTGCGTGCCGGAGCAACGGTGATGTTCTCCGAAGTGACGGAGGTGCGCGACGCTGTGCATCTGCTGACGGCGCGCGCCGCGAACGAGGTCGTCGCAAATGACCTGATCCGCGAGATGGCGTGGTTCGACGAATATCTAAACCGGGGAGCGGCGGACCGCAGCGCGAACCCCGCGCCGGGAAACAAGACCGGAGGCCTGACCAACATCGTGGAGAAGGCGCTCGGCTCGACAGCGAAGGCCGGAACGACGGCGCTTGCAGGGGTCTTTGGAGCGGGCGAGCGCGCCACAGCCAAAGGCCTCGTGTTCGCGGCGACCCCGGCGAGCGACTTCGTCTGCGGAACTCTGCAATTGGCCGCTTCGATGAACATGCACGTCTTCACTACCGGGCGGGGTACGCCTTACGGACTGGCAATGGCTCCTGTGATCAAAGTGGCCTCGCGGTCGTCTCTGGCGCAGCGGTGGCGCGACCTGATCGATGTGGACGCCGGGGTGATCGCGACGGGAGATGCTACCGTGGCTGAAGTGGGCGAGCGGATCTTCCGCATGATTCTCGATGTTGCCAGCGGTCAGAAACAGACTTGTGTGCAACGATTGGGTCTGCACAACGACCTGGCGCTTTTCAATCCAGCGCCCATCACCTAGCAGCAAGCTTTGGCGGACCCGGCTTGTTGCGTTCGATTCCTGGAGCCGTCAGACTAAGGCATGCGCTTTTCTCCTGCTTCCGCGGCGCTATTGCTCGGTGGGCTCGCCGCGGCACCACAATCTACACACGTTCCGCACCATGACCTGAGTTCCAGCCAGGCGCGTCGGATGGCGATCGCTGTTGCGCGACATGACCGGATCGACCTCCGGGATACCCACATCGAACTCAACAGCATGGACCTGGGAACAGACTTCATTCCCGGTTACGCCAGCTTTATCGTCATCCGCGAGAGCAACGTCCAGGGACCCGATGAGACGCTGCGGCGCTATGCTGTGAATCGACGCAGCGGCGAAGTATGGGAGATGACGTTGTGCACGCACTATGATTTCCCTGAGTTGGTGCAGATGCGCAGGAGCTTTGCGCTGAGCGCGCCGGGCGGATCGGAGATTACCCAGGAGAGCCGCCAGCTTGGCTGTTCGGAGCAGAAGTCGGCCCGCTGACCCGCTCATGCAACGTGCTCAGGCGCGCCAATTTGGCGGATGACCCGCCAGGCATAGTGGAAACCCGACAGGAGCGTCAGAACGATCGTAGCGGACAGTGACCATCCGCGCAGCACGTGGAC
>DASSKX010000593.1:0-7762 GCA_035689925.1 Acidobacteriaceae bacterium | reverse complement strand
CACTACCTCGAGGTGCCGGACATCGCCGCCTGCGAGGGCGTTCCGGAGGAGTTCGATGCGGTGGCCATCTCGAGCTTCTCTGCGCAGATCCGCGAGGCCTATGAGCTGGCCGACCGCTACCGCGCGCTGGGGACGAAGGTGATCCTCGGCGGCCTGCATGTGAGCGCCGTTCCCGACGAAGCCCGCGCCCACGCCGACGCGGTGGTCATCGGCGAAGGCGAGCCCGCCTGGCCGCAGGTGATCGCGGACCTGCTGGCCCGCACGCTTCAGCCCGTCTACGACGCGCGCGGGACGAAGTACGACTTCAGCCACTCGCCAATGCCGCGCTTCGATCTGCTGGACATCGATCGCTATAACCGGCTGACCGTGCAGACCCAGCGCGGCTGCCCCTTCCGCTGCGAGTTCTGCGCGGCGTCGATGCGGATCTCGCCGCAGTACAAAGTCAAGCCGGTTGCGCGCGTGATGGATGAGATCCACGCCATCCAGTCGCTCTGGAAGCGGCCCTTCATCGAGTTTGCCGACGACAACACGTTCGTGAACCGGGCGCATTCGCGGGACCTGATGCGCGCGCTGGGGAAGGAGGGCGTCCGCTGGTTTACCGAGAGCGACGTATCCGTGGCGGATGACCTCGAGCTTCTGGACATGATGAAGGACGCCGGATGCGCCGAGGTGCTGATCGGACTGGAGGGAACGTCGTTTTCGGCGCTGGACGGCGTAGAGCAGCAGTCGAACTGGAAGGCGAAGCGCGTAGACCGGTATCTGGGCGCGGTGCGTGCGATTCAGGAGCGCGGGATCCGCGTGAACGGCTGCTTTGTGCTGGGCCTGGATGGGATGGGGCCGGAGTCGTTCGACGGAGTGTGGGATTTTGTGCGTGCGAGCGGCCTCTATGACGTGCAGATCACGGTGCAGACGGCCTTCCCGGGAACCCCGCTGTATGCTCGGCTGCGGCGGGAGGGACGGCTTTTGCGCGAGGAGGCATGGGAGCTGTGCACGCTCTTCGACGTGAACTTCCGGCCGTCGCACATGACGGTGGCAGAGCTGGAGAGCGGATTTCGCCGGCTGGCGGCGCTCATCTACTCGGAAGAGACGACGCAGGAGCGGCGGGAACGCTTTCGGGCAAATTATCGGGCGAAGCGCTTGCAGGAGGTGGCGTGATGGCGACGGCAGCCTAGGCGGAGCGGCGGAGCTTGTCGGTCTGGATGCGGATCATCTCGCGCTCGATCTGGAGAACCGCGTCTTCGGCTTCGAGGACGAGAGAGCGGGCCGTCGTGTAGTGCCCGTGCGCCAGCGCGCGCTCGATCTCGATTAGTTTTTCCAGCAGAGCTTTGGTATTCATCGGGCGCGCGAGCAACTGCCAAGCTCAATCGATTGCATTCAGTATTTCATTGATGGGGAGAATCGCGGGGGCTATTACGAAAGACGGGGAGTTGGATGGTTATGAGCGCGCTGCGTGCAAGCGAAAAGCCCGGCACGCTGGCCGGGCTTTTGGTGGAGCGCAGGAACTGCGAGTCGCCGCTACTCCGCAGCCGGTTCTTCGGTCTGCTTGATCTGGGCGACGGTCCAGTTGGGGTCGCCGACCTTGAAGCGGGCAAAGCGGCGGACGGTGATGTTCTCACCGAGTTTGCCGACTTTCGTGGCAATGAGGTCCTTGATGGTGACGGACTGTTCTTTGATGAAGGGCTGCTCGAGCAGGCAGACCTCTTCGTAGAACTTGCCCATCTTACCCTCGACGATCTTCTCGACGACATTGGCGGGCTTGCCCATGGCTGCGGTCTGAGCGCGGTAGATCTCCTTCTCGCGCTCGAGGTCTTCGGGGGTCACGTCTTCGCGGCGGATGTAACGCGGATCCGTCGCGGCGATGTGCATGGCGATGTCCTTGAGCAGCTCCTGGAAGTCTTCAGTGCGGGCGACGAAGTCAGACTCGCAGTTGACCTCGACGATGACGCCGATTTTGCCGCCGGCGTGGATGTACTGGCCCACAGCGCCTTCGTTCGTGCTGCGGGAAGCCTTCTTCTGCGCGGAGGCCATGCCCCGCTTGCGCAGGATCACGAAGGCCTCTTCCATGTTGCCTTTGGACTCCTGCAGGGCCTTAAGGCAATCGCCCATCGGCGCGCCGGATTTCTCGCGCAGCTCTTTCACTAGCTTTGCATCGATCTTTTCAGACACAGTAGACATTTCCTTTTGCTTCTCCTTCAATCTTTTCATCCCCGGCGGGTGGCGTCCACCTCAGCGGGTTGTGAACGGTACGACGTAGTCGCGCCCTGATACATGTGTTGTTGATCTCCCACCCGCGTCAGGGTGGTGACACACAAAAAGCGTGGCCCCGGATGACGGCAGGCCACGCTTTTTGCAGACGTCGCGGGCCGTCCCGCGTGATTCTCAGTAGCCGGTTTCGGCTGCCTCGGCTTCGTCGAGAGCCGCGACGATGGCAGGCGCCTTGCGGATTCCGCCGCCGAGGGCAGCTTCGAGGTCGAGGTCTTCGCCTTCGGGAGCCGCTTCCGCGCCGGCTTCGCCTTCCGCCGATGCCGTTATAGCGCCAGTGACGCCGGCCATTTCCGCCGCATACTGCTTGTCGCCGGCTGCTGCGGCACCTTCGATCACCGAGTCGGCGACCTTCGAGGTGAAGAGCCGGATGGCACGCAGGGCGTCGTCGTTGCCGGGGATCACATAGTCGACCACAGTCGGATCGCAGTTCGTATCGACGACGGCGACGACCGGGATGCCGAGTTTGCGGGCTTCCTTGACGGCGATGGCTTCGTTCGACGAGTCGACGACGAAGATGGCGTCGGGCAGGCGGCGCATGGTCTTGATGCCGGCGAGGTTGGCCTGCAGGTGCTTGCGCTCGCGCTCCAGGCGAATGACTTCCTTCTTGGTGAGCAGGTTGTAGCGGCCGTCGCTGGCCATCTCATCGATTTCCTGAAGGCGCTTCACCGACTTCTGCACCGTGATCCAGTTGGTCAGGAGCCCGCCGAGCCAGCGCTGGTTGATGTAGAACATGCCGCAGCGGGTGGCTTCTTCAGCGATGGCATCCTGCGCCTGGCGCTTGGTGCCGACAAACAGAATGACTTTGCCCTGGGCCGCAAGATCGGTGACGAACTTCGACGCCTCCTTAAACATCTTCAGGGTCTTCTGCAGGTCGATGATGTAAATACCGTTGCGCTCGCCGAAGATATATTCCTTCATCCGCGGATCCCAGCGCTTGGTCTGATGCCCGAAGTGGACTCCCGCTTCGAGCAGCTCCTTCATGGTGATAGTGGCCAAACGACCTCCTTTGTGGACTGCATCCCGGCAACGTTCCGGGCCGGGATTTATGCTCGCGTGGGCGAGCAGATTTACTTCCTTAAACTTCAGCAGGTAGTCGATGGCTTTTGCCAGCCGACCACCAGCGAATTCTCTATCGCTTCGAGAACTGGAAGCGCTTGCGGGCGCCTTTCTGGCCGTACTTCTTCCGTTCCTTGACGCGGGCGTCGCGGGTGAGCAGGCCTTCGGCCTTGAGGGCCTTGCGCAGCTCGACGTTGAACTCGAGCAGGGCGCGGGCGATGCCCATCTTCACGGCATCCGCCTGGGCGGCCACGCCGCCTCCGGAAACCGTGGTGACCACGTCGAACGTCGCGGCGGTATCGCTGACGACCAGCGACTTCTTCGCCGCGACCCGCTGCTGCTCGGTCACGAAGTAGGTGTCGAAAGGCTTACCGTTGACCGCAAAGTTGCCGCTGCCCGGGCGCAGATACACGCGTGCAATCGCTGACTTCCGCCGTCCCGTGCCGTAATACTGAACCAGATCTGCCATGTATCGTCCTTAGTCCTTATGCGCTGATTTCGAGCGGCTCAGGCTTCTGCGCCGCGTGCGGGTGCTTGTCGTCACGATAGACGTTGAGCTTGGTCGCCATTTTGCGGCCGAGTTTCGTCTTGGGCAGCATGCCCTTGATGGCCTCTTCGACGACCTTCTCGGGGCGGCGCTCAATGAGGCGCAGGAAGGACTCTTCGCGCAGGCCGCCGGGGAATCCGGTGTAACGGCGATACTGCTTGCTCTGTGCCTTCAGGCCAGTCAGCCGAACTTTCGCGGCGTTGATGACGATGACGTGGTCGCCCATATCGAGAAAGGGCGTATATCTGGGGTTCCGCTTGCCGCTCAGCACGCTGGCCGCTTCGGTAGCGAGCCGGCCCAGCGTCTTGCCGCTGGCGTCGACGACGAACCACTTGCGGTTGATCTCGCGCGCGCTCGGAATATAGGTCGACATCTGTTTCGTACTCTCCCTCGCAAAGGCGAAAAACTCAAAAAATCTCGCACGCAACACCGGGCCCGCGGCTTAAGAACTCTTCCGCGGCTTACAGATGCTGTACGCGTGAGTTGGCGCAGACCACTTAAGAGAACCCGTCCGGAAATCGGCCCAGATTGTTCAGGTTCCCGAGCGACGCCAGAATCCGGCGATGAGGCACGGAAAGGCGAACGCACACTGCGCAAGGACTTCAGAATACGGGAATTTGGGCGGGGAGTCAACGCTCTGGACCCGAACTCGCGCGCTGATTTGATTCCAGCCAGGCAGCCGTGGGCTACCCGGTTTTCTGTGATTCACCGCAGAGAATACAGGGGCGCGGAGAACGAGGCCACGGTTGCGGGAGAGCGCAAAGGCTCTCCCGCGATCCGGTGGACTACTGGCAGTTCGAGAACGCCAGTGGGTTGATGCTGACACTGCCTCCGGCGAGCGGGGTGACGGTCGGCGTGGAAGTCACTTCCGCCGGCGTTGCCACAGAGCAGTCGCGCGTTGTGGACGACGTCGTCTCGAAAGCAATGGCGTCCGCGGTGTATGCGGCTGCCGAGATTTGAGCGAGGGTCGCTCCGCTGGACGCCCACGCGCCGGCATAGATCGGCGAGACGGGCATGTCGGCGGAATAGGTGTAGCAGTCGGTGTTCGCCGGGCACGGGTTGGTGCCGGTACCGGGAGCGGTTGCGAAGGAGAGCGTAGCAGCCGACTGGTTCGTGTTCGGCAGGAGAGGAATGGTGACACTCAACGTAGATGAGACCTGCTGCAGGAAGCTGAGCTGTACGAGTACTGGAACCCCGGTGGAGTTCCCGGTTGACGTGACCATGCCGGTCAGCTTGGTAACGGCAGTCGGGGCTTGCAGATTCACCGTGCCGACCGTCTCGCCGGGACTGATGCCGGTGATGACGACCGGAGCATAGGCCATCCCGGCAGTGGTTTCGGCGACGATGACCATGTCATAGGAGCCGGAGGGCAGCGGGCAAAAGACGAATCCGCCCGAGGCATCAGCGGAGGCCGTCATAAAGATGCGGTCGACTCCGGTCGAGTCCTTCTGCTCGAGGGCGACGACGACCATGCCGTCGACCGGCTTGCCGGTCGCCTTGTCCAAGATCGTGCCGTTGATCGAGGTCGCTGTGGTGCTGACTTCTCCGGCATGGAGGACTGGCTTCAGGCGGTACTTGCCATTACCTTCTGCGACGATCGAGATGCAGGTATTGAAATCAATGTCGAGGTCCTTGGTTTGGCCTTTGTCGATGGTGAACTGACCGTTCGCGATCTGGCCGGATGGAATCTTGATGCCCGTCTGGGCTTCGCTCGAAAGCTGCAGTTCGGACTGGCTGTTGTCGTTGAAGACGACGCAGTTCACGCCGTTCGTGCACTTATTGTTGGCAACGGTCGCGGAGTTCGGGGCAAGGAAGACGCGAATCTGCTGGTAGCTGCCGGCCTGGAGTTCCTGGGTTGAGCCAAGGCTGGCCAGGAAGCACTGGTTGTTCGCGATGCCGAGCAAGTTGACCTGTTGCGGTTTGGCGGAAAGTCCTGGTGTCAGATCAACAAAACTGGAGTCGTTATCGCCGGCATTCGCATTGGTGCTGGCCTTAACGTCTGTAATCGTTACCCACACCTGGGAAAAAGGTCCATTGGGGGCTTCGCAGGTCGCCGGATCGCTGAGAACCACGTTAACCGTGGCCCTGCCCGACGTTGGCGCGGAATTTGTTACACCACAGCCCACCAGAACGGCTGCCGTCAGAATTGCTGTTGCGGTCAGCCAAGGATAAACGGAGCGCATCGTACACCTCCGGGAATGTGTAATGGTCTGCACAGGAGCACGTGGGATGCCAGATTCGTGCAAATCGTAGGCCGGATCGTCGTCAAAAGTCAAATAAACTGAATAGGTTACCTCAGTTACCTATACCGCGAGTCGAGTAACTGCCGGCTTAGGTTGTGCACAGAATTTGCACCGCCAGGTGCTGCGGGCTGAAACGCGATCTGAGAGCAATAGTCGCGGAAGCCCGTATGCCTTTCGATTCAGCACCGTGATTTTTCCGCGTCGGTGAGGGTTGTTTCAGGTGCCAGGACGCGTCAAACTGGAGACGGAAGTCGGAGAAGGATGCCCAGAGACATTATCGAATGGCAGCATGAGCCCTTTGGCAAGTCGTTTGGCGGCTCGATCATGCTGCATGTCGGCATTGTGGCCGCGCTGGCCCTGCTGATGTTTGTGAACGACCGGGTGCGCGGCAGTGAATGGGGGAACAACGCCCCTCCGGGAGCGGTGCAGGCGACCCTGGTGAGTTCCGCGCCGACGATTCCCTTGCCGTCGGTGACGCCGCCGACGCCCAATGTGTTAGCGACGGAGCATCCGAGTCCTTCGCCGGCTCCTCCGTCAAAGGCGACGATCCCCATCCAGGAGCCGGATGCGATTCCGATTCCGACGCACCAGATGAAGCTGAAGCAGGCGGAGAAGCCGCAGCCGGCAGCACCGAAGTACTCACAGCCGACGAACACGGACAATCGGGCGAATTACGGCGAGGCTGGGGCTTCGAATCTGGCGCACTCGGCGGGAACGAGCCCGCGGACAGGCGGGCCGGTGAACATCGCCGGCGGAGATTTCGCCTCGCGGTTTCCCTGGTACGTGGAGAAGATTACGAGGCTGGTCAGCCAAAACTGGTACACGTACCAAATCGACGCGAGCACGCGCGTCGGCAGCCAGGCGAACGTGACGTTCACCATTGGGCGCGATGGGCGGCCGACGAATATTCATCTGACGGGTACAAGCGCGTCACCGACGCTGAACCGCACCGCGGTGGAAGCAGTGCAGCGCGTGGAAAGCTTCGGCCCGTTGCCTGATCAGTACACAGGCAACAACGTCTCCGTGGAGTACACTTTCACTTACGATCAGCCGAAATGAGCGGAGACCTGGTGATCGGCGTTGCCGTGTACAGCGAGCCACCGTCCATAGCGCAGATGGGAGATCCCGGCGGAGAGAGGGGCGCGTCGCGCGCGCTCATGCTCCAGACGGGAACGGGCCCGAATTTCGATTCTCTTTCCGTCCAGCAAAGCACTGCGGAGGACGATTGACGCACAAGGATACGAAAAGCGCATGATGCAGAACCTTCCCCGCAAGTCGTTTCTCCTTTCCGTTTTCATTCTTGTCACCTTCGTTGCATCGACCAATCGCCTCCTGGCGCAGGACTGGGTACGCACCGGCACGAATCTGGGCGTGAACAAAATTCGGATTGCGGCGGCCGATCTGAAGGCGGTATCGACGGACCCGCAAACCGGCGGGCTGAAGTCGGCCTTCGACCAGACTCTCTATAACGATCTGCGCTACGCCGGCATCTTCGACGTGGTTTCGAAGAGCATGATCCCGAACGTGACGCCGGGGTCGCCGCAGGAGATTCAGCTGGCCACGTGGGCGGGCGAGCCTTCGAATGCAGCCTATGTTGCGTTTGGCTCACTGGCGGTGAATGCGGGGCGGGTGACAGTGCAGGGCTTCCTGG
>DASSKX010000592.1:0-3534 GCA_035689925.1 Acidobacteriaceae bacterium | reverse complement strand
GTGCGCGAGGCGATGCACGCGGCGTTTCTGTACCACGCCATCGCTGCGGGACTGGACATGGCCATCGTCAACGCCGGCATGCTCGAGGTTTACGAAGAGATCGAGCCGGAGCTGAAGACTCTCGTCGAAGACGTCCTGCTGAACCGGCGCCCTGATGCAACCGAGCGTCTGGTGCAGTTTGGCGAAGCGCTGAAAGCGGCAAGCAGCGGCGCTGCCCCCTCGCAAAAAGAAGCCGAGGAGTGGCGCCGCGGCACGGTCGAGGAGCGACTGACGCACGCGCTGGTAAAGGGCATCGACACCCACATCGATGCCGACACCGAAGAGGCGCGCCTGAAGCTTGGCCGTCCGCTGGCGGTCATCGAGGGCCCGCTCATGGACGGCATGAGCGTCGTCGGCGATCTGTTTGGCGCAGGCAAAATGTTCCTGCCGCAGGTGGTGAAGTCAGCGCGCGTGATGAAGAAAGCCGTCGCCTGGCTCACACCCTTCATGGAAGCCGAAAAGGCCGCGATGGTCGCTGCCGGGCAGGAGGTCCGCACCCAGGGCAAGATCGTGCTCGCCACCGTGCGCGGCGACGTGCACGACATCGGCAAGAATATCGTCGGCGTGGTGCTCGCCTGCAATAACTACGAGATCATCGACATGGGCGTCATGGTCCCGGCGGAAAAGATCCTGGAACGGGCGCGCACCGAGAAGGCCGACATCATCGGCCTCAGCGGCCTGATCACGCCCTCGCTCGACGAGATGGTGCACGTTGCGCGCGAGATGGAGCGCCAGCAGTTCAAGCTGCCGCTGCTCATCGGCGGAGCGACCACCAGCCGTGCGCATACCGCGATCAAAATTGCTCCACATTACAGCGAGCCCGTGGTGCACGTCGTCGACGCCAGCCGTGCCGTTCCGGTGGCCAGCAGTCTGCTCAGCGACGAGAACAAGCCGGAGTTCGTGACGAAATTGCGCGCCGAGTACGACACGGTGCGCAAGTCCCACGCAGCGCCGCGCCAGCAGACGGTTTCGCTCACCGAGGCGCGGAGCCGCCGTACGCCGATCACATGGCGCGCCGAGGATATCCCCACGCCCACCTTTACCGGCGTGCGCGTGTTGAAGGACTTCCCGCTGGAGACCCTGCGCGACTACATCGACTGGAGCCCGCTCTTCCACGCATGGGAACTGAAAGGCGTGTATCCGCGCATTTTCGACGATGCGCAGAAAGGCCCGCAGGCCCGTCAACTGTTCGCGGATGCCAACGAACTGCTCGATCGCATTATCGGTGAGAAGTTGCTCAGGGCGCGGGCGGTCTATGGATTGTTCCCCGCGAACGCGGTCGCTGATGACATCGACCTGTACACGGATGGGTCGCGCTCGAATCGCGCACACCGCTTCCACTTCCTGCGCCAGCAGGCCAACCGCGAGGGCAGCGAACCATGTCGCTCGCTGGCGGACTTCATTGCGCCGAAGGAGACCGGCTTGCCGGACCACATCGGCGCGTTCGCTGTGACCAGCGGTGTCGGCCTGCACGAATTGCGCGATCGCTTCCGTGCCGAGCACGACGACTACAACGCCATCATGGCAGAGGCGCTGGCCGACCGCCTGGCCGAAGCCTTCGCTGAATACCTGCACAAGCGCGTGCGCGACGAGTGGGGCTACGGTTGCGCCGAGCGGCTAACGCCCGAAGATCTAATCCACGAGAAGTACCGCGGCATTCGCCCGGCGCCCGGATATCCAGCCTGTCCCGACCACACGGAGAAGGGCACGCTCTGGCAGTTGCTGAAGGTGGAGTGCAACACCGGCATTCAGCTCACGGAATCGTTCGCCATGCTGCCGGGTTCGAGCGTTAGCGGCTTGTACTTCGCGCATCCGGAGTCGCGCTACTTCAGCGTCGGCAAGATCGACCGCGACCAGGTGGAGGACTACGCGCAGCGTAAGGGCATCAGCATGGCCGAAGCAGAACGCTGGCTCGGGCCGAACCTGAACTACGATCCGGCGTAGCCACAAAAAAAGGACGCCAGCGAGAACTGGCGTCCGATAGCCTTTCTGCTGCTCAGCAGGATCAGGCAGCTTCCTTCGCTTCGATGTTGATGCTCTCGGCGCACTCGTTCAGCTTCGCGTCTGCAGCCTTCTCTTCTTTCAGCGTCTGCTCCAGCAGCCGGACGAGTTCGTTCTCGCCCAGCAGGCTGGCAAAGGTGCGGGCCGTGCCATACGCGGAAATCTCATAGTGTTCCACGCGCTGCGCGTCGGCAATGATGCCGGCATCGAGCGTCTGCGGATCGCCGCCTTCCTTCATGCGCTCGTCGGCCTCGGTGATCAGCCCCTTCATGCCTTCACAGGTCTTGCCCTTCGGGCTCTCCTCGAGGCGATCAAAGATCTTCTGAAGCCGCTCGACATGGTGCTCGGTTTCCTTCAGGTGATGTTCGACAGCCTGTTTCAGCTTGCTGTCGGAACAGTGTTTCGCGACCTTCGGCAAAGCTTTGGTGAGCTGGTTTTCGGCAGAGTACAGGTCGCGCAGCTCGTCGACCAGAAGCTCTCGGAGATTCTCAACTTTCATCGGGTTACTCCCTTGGTGAGATTTTTGAACACTCTGGCGCCTGACCTGCATGAGAGTTGCAAGCCGATGCACGCAAACATGACGCCCTGTTGGTAGGATGCGCGGGCGGGGAACGCGCGTTGCGAACAGTACATTCCGCCAGCGGTGCAGCGCCAAGCCAAATCCGCTCAGCCCGATAGTTCCTCGATCAGCAGCTTATCGTTCGCGTCGAGGTACCCTTTGCGGCGGAACCAGTCCTCCATTGCCGGCCGCAGCCGGTCGAGCGGCACGCGGAGACCAGCCTCGAGCAACCCGTCGCCGGCAGGGAGCGTATCGTCAAAGACCGCGTCATTCGTGAAATTGCGCATCGCAAAGTTGTCGATCCAGGCAATCGGGCAGGGAATTGCCTCTCCCGCGCTGGTGACGCGAACAACGCGCAATTTGCGAACGAACATAGCTGGACGTTATCCCACGCACAGGCTGAGAGCAAGGCACTCAGGACCGGACCGGCTTCCATCCCATCCAGTCCAGCAGCCACTGCCACGTCCCATCCAGTGTGCGGTCTGTTGGAGCAGGCGGAGCGCTGCCCCTTGGGAAGGCAACAGGTTTGCCTCGATAAGTTGTGGCCAGTTGCTGAAACACGCGCCCTTGTTCCTTCACACGGCCATCATTGGTCAGCAGCCCGAGCGTGTATTCCAGTGGATTGAACGCGAATTTGCGGTCCACGTCATGCGTGTCCCAGTAACTGAACCAGCTCACGCCCTGCTCGATCGCCGCCAGCACTGCCTTTTCCAGCCACTCAGCCTGCTGCCGATCCGTCAATTCCTTGATGCAGGTGTTGAACTCGCCCGCCCACACCGGCTTCTGCTGCGTGCCTGCGTACGAGCGGATCAGCGCCGCCATCCCGGCGAGCAGCTTCACGCTCGGCGGGTCCATGGCGCCGCCGTACTTCACAGCACCCGTCCAGTAGGGATAGCAATGCATCACCGGAAACCGCGCGGCCGCGAGGGCCTGCG
>DASSKX010000591.1:0-5396 GCA_035689925.1 Acidobacteriaceae bacterium | reverse complement strand
GTCGTACTGGTTCATCACCAGCGGCCGGTAGTCGACAAACGTCTTGCTCTGCTCGGTGATCAGCGCGCGAGCCTGCCCACTCTTCCCATCCACCTCGATCACCCGATAGACCTGATGGCCACGCTGGTTGTATTCGAAGGTGAAACCGCGGCTGTCCTTCCGCCACACGGCATGGGTCAGCTCATAGGGATTTGGAAACAGCCCGTTATCAATTGGAATTTCACGTTTCTCCGCGACCACAAACAGCACAGGCTGCGGCAGCGCGAGCACATCGCCGGCCTTCGGATACACCATCGTTGAATACTTTGGCTGCACCTGATCCTGCGGCGATGATTCGATGTAGCGCACCAGCCGCCTGTACCCGGGCCTGATCCGGTAGGCCACCACGCGCGTCGAATCCGGTGACCAAGCTACTGTCTGCAGTGCGTAGTAGTTATCTTCGGAGCCGTCTTCGCTGAGCGAAAACTTCTCTTTGCCATCGGCCGAACGTACCCAAACGTTGTTGTTCTCGATGAACGCCTGCCATTTCGCATCCGGCGACGCCTTGGTCTTCTCCAGGCTGTTCACCGCGTGCGGCGTGTCATCGTAATCGTCGTTGCTCTCGTACTCCTCGTCTCCGGGATGAAACTCCTGCTGCTTCGCGCAGGTGTACGCCTTCAGATCGCACCGCCAGCGCGTGTTTTCGACCCGGAACTCAATGGCCGAATGGTCATCGGCATAGCGAAAGTGCGAAAACGGCAGATCCAGTGCCTCCACCTTCTTCCCACCAGCCGCCGACAGGGCAGCCGCGAGCTTCTGCTGATCGAAGGCGGGCTGCTTCGTCTGCGCCGTTGCGTCCACCTCGATGAACTCCGAACCGCCGGGGACAGACCTGCGATACACAAAGCGGTCCGCCTTCTCCTCCCAGGCCGGATTCTCCGGCAGATTCACCACCAGCTTTTTGTATTGATCCTGCAGATTCAGAGCGCGCTCGAAATCTGCACGTGTTAACTGGGCGGATGCCGCTCCGCCAGTGATCCCGATCCAAACCGCCAGCGACAAAACCGCGCGTCCGGCTCCTGCCATCTGTTCTCTCCGTCCTGTCCAGCGTAAGGTTGGGTTATTCGTATCGCGGCCGGCTGCGGCTGCCGTCTACAACAGCAGCAGGCCATCACCCGCAGTCCGAGTTAGTATTCAATATTGTAGACATTCTGTGGTAGAAAATATCGTGCCCTCATCCTCCGTCCAGGTCATCGATTCCCATACTGCGGGCGAGCCCACCCGGGTCGTCATCGCCGGGGGGCCGGACCTTGGCGATCATTCGCTCGCGCATCGTGCCCGGCGCCTCGCCACGGAGCACGATGCGTTCCGGTCCGCGGTCGTCAACGAACCCCGCGGCTCCGACGTGCTCGTCGGCGCGCTCCTCTGCGAGCCGGAAGATCCCGCCTCCGCGGCGGGCGTCATCTTCTTCAATAACGTCGGCTATCTCGGGATGTGCGGTCACGGCACCATCGGCGTGGTCGCCACGCTGGCTCACCTTGGTCGCATTGGCTGTGGCGAGCATCGCATTGAGACTCCGGTAGGCACGGTGCGGGCTACGTTGTGTCCCGACGGCCGCGTCACCATTGAGAACGTGCCCGCGTATCGCCATCGCGCCGACGTGACCATCAATATCCCGGGGATCGGCGCCGTCACCGGCGACATCGCCTGGGGAGGGAACTGGTTCTATCTGGTCGAGGATCCGCCCATCCCTCTCACGCACGGCAATGTCGATCGCCTCACCGAATATGCGTGGAGCATCCGACAGGCGCTGGATGCCTCCGGCTTTGCCGGCGCCGACGGAGAAGAGATCGACCATATCGAGCTGTCCGCGCCTTCCCCCTCTCCATCCGCGCACAGCCGCAACTTCGTCTTGTGCCCGGGCAAGGCGTACGACCGCTCGCCGTGCGGCACCGGCACCAGCGCGAAACTGGCTTGTCTCGCAGCCAGCGGTAAGCTCGCGCCCGGTCAGCTCTGGCGGCAGGAGGGCATCCTCGGCACAGTCTTTGAGGGCTCATATCGCCTGCGCGACGGCGAGGTGATCCCCAGCATCACTGGAGAAGCCTGGGTCACCGCGGAAGGACGGTTGCTCTTCGATCCGAACGACCCGTTTCGGACGGGGATTCATGGCTGAATCCGTGTGGGACGTCGTTATCGCTGGTGCCGGAATCGTCGGCGCGGCCTGCGCTCTGGAGTGCGCTCAGCGCGGACTGCGCACCGCGGTCATTGAACAGTCCGGCATTGGCAGCGGCACCACGGCGGCCGGCATGGGCCACATCGTCGTCATGGATGACTCTCCGGCGCAGATGGCCCTCACCCGCTATTCTCAGCAACTCTGGCGCGCGCTCGAGGATCGCCTCCCCCCCAATGTCGAGTTCGATCCATGCGGCACCCTCTGGGTGGCTGCCGACGATGAGGAGATGGCTGAAGTCCGCCGCAAGCACTCGAGCTATGCCCAGGCCGGCGTGCCCACCGAGATTCTCGATAGTGAGGCGCTCGCCGAGGCCGAGCCGCACCTTCGCCGGCCGCTTGCCGGCGCGCTTCTCGTTCCCGAAGATGGAGTCCTCTATCCGCCCGGCGCAGCCGCGTGGCTGATGCGGGAAGCCATCCACGCCGGCGCGAGCCTCCACACTCCGCGTGCGGTCGTGTCTGCGGGGAAGGGAACTGTTCGTCTCGACGACGGCGCTACGCTGCATGCCGCCCACATCGTCAACGCTGCCGGAGCCGACGCGCCGCGCCTTATGCCGGGATTGCCCATCCGCAAGCGCAAAGGCCACCTTGTCGTCACCGACCGCTATCCAGGATTCGTGCGTCATCAGCTGGTGGAACTCGGTTATCTGAAGAGCGCACATTCCGTCACCGCCGATTCCGTCGCGTTCAACGTGCAGCCGCGTCGCACCGGACAGATCATCCTCGGATCCTCGCGGCAGTTTGACGCTGAGTGCTCCGAAGTGGACCACCGCATCCTCACCGCGATGATCGAACGCGCCCGCGCTTATATGCCCGGCATCGGTGACCTGCAGGCCATCCGCGTCTGGACTGGCTTTCGCGCTGCGACTCCGGACAAACTCCCCCTCATCGGCCCCACGCCGGAAGATGAGAGTCTCTGGCTCGCCACGGGACATGAGGGCCTCGGCATCACCACCTCACTGGGCACGGCAAAGCTGATTGCCGACGCACTCACTGGCCCCACGCCGGCCATCCCGCTCGACCCCTATCTGCCGCATCGCTTCGCCGGGAGCTTGGCTCATGCCTGAGCGGACCAGTTCCGTTGCGCTGACCGTCAACGGCGCACCGCTGCGTGTACCGCGTGGCACCACCGTCGCCGCTGCCGTTCTGATGGCCGGATCGCACGCACGCACCTCCATCACCGGCGAGCCGCGCGGCCCACTGTGCGGCATGGGCATCTGCTTCGAGTGCCGCGTCACGATCAACGGCCTTCCCCACCAGAAGAGCTGCCAGATTCTGTGCGAATCCCGAATGGACGTGCAGACGCCATGAACGCGCGCTTCCACATCCTCATCGTCGGCGCCGGCCCAGCCGGGATCGCCGCCGCCGTCCGTGCTTCCGAATCTGGAGCGAGCGTCGGCATCGTCGATGACAATCCAGCGCCCGGTGGACAGATTTGGCGCCGAGGTGCTCCGCAGCTGACCACGGCCCGCCGATGGTTTCGGCGCTTGGAAGCCGCAACTGTGGAGCGGCTGCAGGGCTGGCGCGTTTTCGATGCGCCGGAACCTGGGCTGCTGCTCGCCGAGCGCAGCGGCCTCGCCTCTGAAGCTGCGCCGTGTGCGGAGCTGCGCTACGACAAGCTGATCCTCGCCACGGGAGCCCGCGAGCGTTTTCTGCCCTTCCCCGGCTGGACGCTTCCGAACGTGATGGGGGCAGGGGGTCTCGACGCGCTGGTTCGCGGAGGACTGCCGATCGAGGGCAAGCGCGTGCTCGTTGCCGGCAGCGGTCCGCTGCTGCTGGCCGTGGCCGCAGAACTCGCCGAGCGCGGCGCGCACGTCGTGGGCGTTTTCGAACAAGCCCCGCTGTCTCGCCTGCTTTCCTTCGGACTGCATCTCTCCGGCCAGCCGGCGAAACTGATTCAGGGATTCCGTTTGCGTTTGGCGACGCGCGGTGTGCCGATCTCCACCGGCTGCTGGCCGGTCGCGGCGCACGGCGCCGGTAAACTCGAAGCCGTAACCGTTCGACGCGGCACGCGCCAGTGGCAGATTCCCTGCGACTACCTCGCCTGCGGATTTCACCTCGTTCCCAACCTCGAACTGCCGATGCTGCTTGGCTGCCGCATCGAAAACGGTTTCGTTATGACCAATGACTTCCAGAGTACTTCCACGTCGAACGTCTACTGTGCCGGCGAGCCGACCGGCATTGGCGGCGTGGAACGGGCGCTCATCGAAGGAGAAATTGCTGGTCTTGCTGCATCCGGCCAAGTCGACGCGGCGCGCAACCTGCGGCGCACGCATCGTGCAACGAACAAGTTCGTTCGCGTCCTGCAGCAGGCGTTTGCACTCGATCCGCGGTTGCGCGAATTACCTCAGCCAGACACCCTCGTCTGCCGCTGCGAAGATGTCCCCATTGCCGCACTGCGCGAACACCGCTCCTGGCGCGACGCCAAACTGCTCACCCGCTGCGGCATGGGTCCCTGCCAGGGACGCATTTGCGGTGCGGCCACTGCATTTCTCTTCGGCTGGACCCAGGACTCCGTCCGTCCGCCGCTCCTGCCTGCGCGCATCGCGAGCCTCAGCGCATGCGGCGCAGCTCAATCCAATCCACACGGGAAGGATGCTTTATGAAATGGCAAGGCGTGATGCCTGCGATGACCAGCTGCTTCGATGATCAGCTCAGGATCGACCACACCTTTATGGCGCGCCATGGCAGCTGGATGCTCGACAACGGCTGCACGGGCCTCATCATGCTGGGCTCGCTGGGCGAAGCCGCGACGCTGAGTCTCGCAGAAAAGGAAGCCGTGCTGCGCAATATGGTCGGCGCGGTGGGCAAGCGCGCTCCGGTCGTCGCGGCGATCTCCGCCTTGTCCACCGACGAGGCCGTCGTGCAGGCGAAGAACGCCGAGCAGGCCGGATGCAGCGGTCTCATGGTTCTTCCCCCCTACGTTTACCGCGGCGACTGGCGCGAAATGAAGGCGCATGTGGCCGCCGTCGTGCGCGCAACGAAGCTCGAATGCATGCTCTACAACAACCCCATCTCGTACGGCACCGACTTTCTCGCAGAGCAGATCCGCGAACTCGCTGCCGAGCACGAGAACCTCGTCGCAGTGAAGGAATCGAGCGCGGACATCCGCCGTGTCACCACTATTCGTGCGCTCACCGGCGATCGCCTGCGCATCTTTGTCGGTGTCGACGACGCAATCGTCGAAG
>DASSKX010000590.1:0-3932 GCA_035689925.1 Acidobacteriaceae bacterium | reverse complement strand
CTCACCGCCACGCTGAACGACCTGCCGTATGAGGTGACCGCCGAAACTCTTGAGCCGTGCCAGATTCGCAGCGTCCGTCGACGCGACTTTCTTGATTTCCTCGCGCAGTTCGGCAACGTCAGCCGCCAGGCAGCACAGGTGATCGCGCGTGAATACCACGAAGTGTTCCTTGATGCGCGGCGCCTGGCACTCTCCGGATCCGCGGCGGGGCGTCTGGCGCAGCTACTTCTTGACTGGGCACGCACCAGTTCGTGCGGCAAGCCCGAGATGCGCTTCACGATGGCGCTCACGCACGAAGAACTTGCCAACATGGCGGGTACCTCGCGCGAAACAGTCACGCGTCTGCTGAACCAGTTCGAGCGCGATGAACTCATCGCGCGTCACGGTTCTTCCATCACCATCCTGCGCGCGCATGAAATGGAGCGCCTCGTCGGCTAAATTCTCGGCCCTGTGCCATGTGTCACGTTTTCCGGTGACCATCGTCACCGCTCTCCAGCACCTCTCGGCGTAGTGTCAGAGATAGCCCAAACAGCGGAAAGTGAGGGCCTCGGTCCATGACTGTAAAAAGCAATCACGCTGCAAAAAGGAGCGGAAAGACTACGTATCTCCATTCCGCAAAGGCATTCCCGTTCCGTACGATCGTGGCGGCAACGGACTTCTCTGAGGAGTCGTCAGCCGCTCTGCGCTGCGCGCAGGCGATCGCTCGACGCCAGCACGCGATGCTGCTGCTGATCCATGTCATCGACCCCGTCGGCTACGCTTTCCCCGACGGCGCTCCTGCGCAGGTCGGCCGTGATGCCGCAGCGCGCGTCGAACTGGCGCGTATCGAAGCCGAAGTCCGCCAGCATGGAATCCCGGTTCATTCGCGGGTCGAAACGGGCCTGGTCTGCGAGCGCATTTTGCTGTCCTTGCGCGATCACAAAGCCGCGCTGCTGGTATTGGGAACCAAGGCGATCACTGGCGCGGGACGTGCTGCGCTGGGTGCAGTGACTCGCCAGTTACTTGCGCAGTCGCCGTGTCCCATCCTCACCGTGGCGCCTGAAGAACCTGGTGAGCAGCGCGAATACGGCTATTGGGACAACGTGCTCGCTGCTACTGATTTTTCCTTTGCCTCGCTCAGCGCCCTGCATTACGCACAGCGCATCGCGCAGCGGCAGCTGATCGTCGTGCACTCGGCTCGCTGTGGACGCCACCTCGACTGTCCGAATTGCCTGGAGCGCCTGCGCTTTCTGGCGCCTTTCGACGAGTCGCACGGATTGCCGGTCGATCACATCGTCACCGGAGGCGATCCGGCGCTGACCATTGTCGGTCTGGCAGAGCGCCTGAAGCCCCATCTCATCGTGCTCGGCGCGCCATCGCCATCGCATGATGCGGCCGATCTCGACTCAAGCACGGTGGTCCGCGTCATCTCCGCTGTGCGCGCGCCGGTGCTCATTGTTCCGGAAGCTCGCGTCCGGTACGAGGATGAAGTTATTGATGAAGTAGCGGCCGTCTCATAAACGAAGTTGCTGGTTAGCACCTAGGCGGTGATGGCGTTGCCCGGTTCAGTATGAATCACCGTGACGCCTGTCCCGCTTAGCTCCTTCTCGAGAGCCTGCGGGGTTCCGGTCAGCAGCGGGAACGTCCCCCAGTGGATCGGCAGCACCTGCTGCACTCCAAGAAACTTCACAGCCACGGCGGCCCCCTTAGGACCCATCGTGAAGTGGTCGCCGATTGGAAGCATTGCCAGTGCAGGATGATGCAGTTCGCGGATCAGCTGCATATCGCTGAATACGGCCGTGTCGCCCGAGTGGTAGAGGACCGGCCCATTGTCAATGGCCATCACATAGCCTGCCGGATCGCCGCCGTACAGGGTCTTGTCACCATCGGAGATGCCGGTCGAGTGCCGCGCTTCGGTCATCGTGAAGGTCACGTCGGCATGCTTGTGGGAGCCGCCCAGATTCATGCCCACGCCTCTGTCCTGCGCAAGGCCCTTCGACTGGAGCCAGCCAATCAGTTCATAAATCCCGAACACCGTCGGGCCATGCTTTTTCGCCACCGGAAGCGCGTCGGCGATGTGATCCATGTGGCCGTGGCTCAGCAGCATCAGGTCAATCTTGTCGGGGAGCTTGTAGCCCCTGGGATACTTCGGATTGTGCTCGATGAAAGGGTCGATCAGGATGTTCGTGCCCTTCGGCGTGGTGATCAGAACCGTCGCGTGTCCCAGCCAGGTAATGGATGTGCCTTTGAGATCGGCCATGTGCTCCATCTCCTCCGTAAATTAGGTTCGCATTTTGTCGGATGCAGAGGCCAAGGCGGCAGACACTGCCGGTCACAACAGGTGACAAGGGATGGCCGGTAGCTTCAGATGCCAGCGTACCAGGCGTAGCCGCCTTCGGGGGCTGCGGAGCCGAGACCCTTGCCGAACTTCCTCATCGAATCCGTGGCGGTCAGCCGGACAACATACTTCACGCTCTTGTAGCCGAGTTGGCGTGGAACGCGCATGCGCAGCGGGCCGCCGAAACCGACGGGCAGATCGCCATCGTTCATGCCCCACGTGAGCAGCGTCTGGGGATGCAGCGCGTCGGCCATGTCCATGCTGTCCCACCAGTCGTTCTGAATCGAGAAATAAGCGAGGTACCGGACCTGCGGCTGCACGCCGGCTTCCTGCAGGACCAGCGACAGCGGCGTGCCGATCCACTCGCCGATATAGGACCAACCCTCTTCGCAGACGACTTCCGTGATTTGACTGCGCAGGCCCATGCTGCGCAGATCCGCGATCGACAAGGACAGCGGGTGCGCCACCATGCCGTCGATCACCAGGCGCCAGTCGCGGAAGCCGGCAGCCTGATGTTGCCTGAATACATCGCTGGGCGGCGCGACTTCGTTCATGAATGGCGTTTTCGAAATCATGGTGCGCGGGAACTCGCGAGCGAGCGAATGCGCGGTGAGGATGCGCTGCGATGCGTAGGTGAGGGTTTCGCCCGGGCCGTAGAGCCCGCCATGATCGGGCGGGACCAGGCCGTAGCGGCGGGCTACGCGGTCAGCGGCCCACAGGCCGGAGATGCCCGCACCGGCTACGAGGCCACCGGTGATCAGTTTGCGGCGCGAAATGGGACTCATTGCGGCTCCTCCGGCAAGCGAATCCGGCCCGTGATCATGGCCCGCATGCGACTCCTGAATCCCGACAGCGCGACCAGGGCGACGTGCACGATGAGGAACAGCAACAGCGCTCCGGAGATGAAGAAATGCAGGGTCCGGGCAGACTGCCGGCCTCCCAGAGCATTCACGAAGAAGGGAAATGCGGAGTTGAATGAGGGAGAGAGCGCGAGCCCGGTCCAGATGACAAGCGGGAAGAGGACAAGCAGGACTGCCAGATAAGCCGTCTTCTGCAGGGCGTTATAGCGGAGAGCACCGGCTGGATCGGCAGGCGCGCGGCGCAGATGCTCGGCGATGGTGCGTCCGATGGCGCGCCAATTCCAGTCGTCGCTGCGCCCCAGCAGATTCCGCCGGAAGTGCCCGGTCCCCACGCCGGCGACGAGGTAGACGAAACCGGCGATTACCAGCAGCCACGCGGACTCAAAGTGGAGATAGCGGCTCCAGCCGTTCTGGTCGGGCATGACGTAGCCGTAGCCGGTGGGAACGGTGTCGCGCGATGACGGGATATGGATGGTGAACAGCGGATGCATGTTCACGTTGCCGGTCTCTCCCCAGTAGAAGCGCGGGTGGGAGACGACGATCTCCGCCCCAGTGATCAGCAGCGCCATGAACGCAACAAAGGTGAGCCAGTGCGTGACGCGGACGAAGGCGGCGTGCCGCGGAGTCTCGGTTCTGGGAGGGGAGGCCAGGCTGGCCATCCCGGGAGCATAGCACACGGCATCGAGTGCTTACCTGCAGGATTTTTTGGGCAGCTGCGGCTCCGGCCCGTATCGGCGCAATGATTCCGTGCAGAG
>DASSKX010000589.1:0-4122 GCA_035689925.1 Acidobacteriaceae bacterium | reverse complement strand
CGGCAGATAGAGGAAGTTATACGACGGCGGCGGCGATGTAGTCGCCCATTCCAGCGTTCCTGCATTCCACGGATTCGATCCTGCAATCGTTCCATGGCGCGCTGAACGATAGACGTTCCACAGCATGATGCAGACAGAAAGAAAGAGCAGCACGTACCCGAAGGATTCCACCTGATTGAGCACAGTCCAGCCCATCCCTGGCTGATACGTGTAGACGCGACGAGGCATGCCGCGCAGGCCGACCAGATGCATGGGGAAAAACGTCGTATTGAAGCCGATGAAGAACAGCCAGAAGCTCACCTGGTCCAGAGTTGCATTGAGCATCCTGCCGGTGATTTTTGGGAACCAATAACTCAGCGCGCCAAACAGCGGGAACACCGCCCCGCCGATCAGTACGTAATGGAAATGGGCCACGACGAAGTACGTGTCGTGCACCTGCAGATCCACCGGCACGGACGCCAGGAAAATTCCTGTCATCCCGCCCATGATGAAGACGAAGAAAAACCCGATCACCCACCAGAGCGGCGGTTTCAAAACCACCTTGCCGGTGGCCAGGGTCACCAGCCAGCAGAAGACCTGCGCTCCGGTGGGGATAGCAATGGTCATGCTCGCTGCCGTAAAGTAGCTCTCCGCGATCTGCGGAATGCCGGTGGCGAACATGTGGTGCACCCACAATCCGAACGCCATAAAACCGGTCGCCACCAGCGCGAGCACCACCATCAGGTATCCGAACATGTGTCTGCGGCTGAAGGTGGTCACGATCGTCGAAACAATAGCCGTCCCGGGAATAAAGATGATGTAGACCTCCGGGTGGCCGAACCACCAGAACAGATGCTGATAGAGCAGCACGTCTCCGCCTGCCGCAGGATTAAAGAACTGGGTGCCGCAGGTGCGATCGATCAGCAGCATCGTGCTGCTGAGCACCACGCCGGGCAGAGCGAAGATCACCATAAAGGCGACCACCACCTGTCCCCAGACGAAGATGGGAATGCGATTCAGCGACATGCCCGGCGCGCGCAGGCGAAAGACGGTGACCACGATCTCCACCGCCACCGCAAGCGCCGAGACCTCCGTGAACGTGATCATCTGTGCCCAGAAATCCGGACGCTTGCCCGGTCCATAATCCGGTCCCGACAGCGGCACATAGGCGAACCATCCCCGATCGGCTCCCGTATTGCAGAAGAAGGCGATCCACAGCATCATGCCGCCGAACAGATACAGGTAATAGCTGTAGGCATTCAGCCGCGGGAAGGCGATGTTGCGCGTGCCCACCATCAGCGGAACGAGATAGACGCTCAGCGCCTCGAACATCATCGGCACGGCGAAGAGGAACATCATCGTGCTGCCGTGCACCGTGAAGAACTGGTTGTATTTGTCGTTCGACAGGATGTGCGCTTCGGGAAACGCGAGTTGCAGGCGCATCGCGCCCGCCAGCAGCCCGGCCAGCGCGAAGAACACAAATGCCGTGACCATGTAGCGCTTGCCGATCGTCGTGTGGTGCACGGCTTTGAACCAGCCGAGAAATCCCGAGGGCTCCTTCCACACCTCTTCGAGTCTGGCTGCATGCCGGCGGTCGGATTCCGTCAGTTCCACAGGCGTGACGATGGTGCTCGAGGTCATTGCAGCGTCTCCAGGTACGCAACCAGGTCCTGCAGATCCGAGCCGGACAAGGCGTTCGGCGGCATGCGGCAACCCGGCTTGATGTTCTGCGCGTTGAGGATCCAGCCCGCGAGATTGGCGGTGTTGTTCGGCAACATACCCGCGGCGATGGTCGAACGGCTGGCGAGATGCGTGAGATCCGGACCGACGCGCGAACCCGCCGTCGTCCCGCGAATGGTGTGGCACATGACGCAGGCATGGGTGAGAAAGACCTGCTGGCCGTGCAGCGTCTGCGGCGTTGCCGGCGGCGGCGCGCTCTTCTGCTGCCCCTGCAACCAGTGATTGAAGTCATCCTGCGACTGCGCCACGATGTAGAACGCCATGTGCGCGTGCTGCTCGCCGCAGTATTCGGCGCACTGCCCCCGGTAGCGGCCCGGCTGATCCACCTTCAGCATCAGGTCTGTGTCGTAGCCCGGGAGCAGGTCGCGCTTGCCCTGAACATTCGGCGCCCAGAAGCTGTGAATCACATCCCGCGAAGTTCCGTGAATGCGAATGGTCACGCCAACCGGCACATGAATTTCGTTCGCCGTCACCACGCTCTTCCACGCCTGATCGCTGGGATACTGCACCTCCCACCACCATTCATGCCCGAAGACATGAATCGTAAGGGCCTGCTCGTAATTCATCGTTGCAATCGCCCGGCTGGCAGCGAAGCTGCTGATCATCATCGTGAACAGCAGCACGATCGTGACGCCGATCGCGACGGCGACGATGCGCTGCGCCCGCTGATCGCTCTCCGCGCTGGTCGGCTGCGGATCGGGCATCGTGTCGAGCGAATGATGCCGGCGCCAGATGCCGATGACGAGCACAGCCATCACGATGCAGTAGACGACGGCTGTAATCCAGAAGATGAGCGCGAACGTATGCTCGATGTGCGCGGCGCCCGGCCCTACCGGGTTGAGCGACGTCTGATCGCCGGAGAATCCCGGGACTGCTGCCAGGGACATCATGGTTGCGCCTTCCGGTCCTTCTGCTGGTCCTGAGGATGCTCTTTCGGGCGGGCCTGTTCCGCTTTCACCACCGGCATCTCGTCGGAACGCGACGGGGCAATGTCCTCCGGAAGCTGCCCGCTCATCGACCGCACATAGGCGACCAGCTCCCACACCTGATACTCCGCAATCTTGCCGGCAAAGCTGGGCATGCCGTTGGGCCGGCCCTCCACGATCGAGGCGTAAATCTGCTCGGGATGGCTGCCGTAGATCCACTGCGCGTCCATCAGCGCGGGCCCAATCCCGCCGCCCCCATGCTGGTGGCAGCCAACGCAGTTGAAAGCCATGTAGAGCCGCTTGCCTTCCCCCACCGCATACGCGCTTTGCTCATATTGCGAGAGCGCACGCGCGGAGGGGATGTACGGAGCCGCAGGAGCACTCGGGCCGCCGGGATGCACGGGATCGAGCGGCGCCGCATACGCAACGCTGGCCTGAGCAGCGCCCGGATCGAAGACGCGATGCTCGCGCTTGCACCCCGCGTTCAGCAGAAGCAATGCGCTCACCAGCAGAGCGAGTGCATATCTCATGCTGCGCCCGCCGTTCCGCCGACGAGCGGCACGTGATACTCCGCAAGGATTCGTTGAATCTCGGGCTGCAGCCGCTGCAGCGCCCCATCCAGTGCATCCCGCAGCGCGCTGTCCCCGGTGTGCACCGCCATGGAAATGGAATAGACAAACGGAACTCCGGAGGAATCCACCGCAGGGCTCACCGGCGTAATCGCCAGCGGCACCGGCTGAGTCTTCGCGAAGTACCCCGCCACAGGTCCCCACACCACAGCGGCTCCGACGCGGCCATCCGCCACCGCGCGGATAATCGCGCCCGCCTGCTCTCCGAAGCTGGGAAAGCCCACCAGCTGCGCCGCGTGCCCGCTGCGGATCAGCGGCAGCGAAGGCGGCGAGAGATCCTCCTCGAGAATCTGCAGCCCGATCCGGCGCCCGTCGAGATGCGGATCATCGAACGAGGCAATCCGCAGATGCTCACGCGCTCGCGTCACAAAAACATAAGCAGAGCGATAGTAGGCGTGCGTTGTCGCGACACCGTGCATCCCCTGCGGCACGCCGGTCAGCACATCGCAGGCATTGCGGTTGAATTGCTCGCGCAGAAAGCCGCGCCGGCTCCGCACCCATACAAATTCAGGACGGCGGCCAATCGCGCGCGCGGCCAGTGCGGCGACGCGATTGTCGAAACCGCTGCCTGCGCGATTCGAGAACGGCGGGTTATCCGGATCGGCGCAGATTCGCAGAGTCGACGCCGCATGCGCCGCATCGGCCGTCACGACGAGCAGGAGCGAAAACAGGCTAAGGAAGCGCAAAGACATAGAGCGTCCCTCCTGGCTTCGTCGCGGTCTTCAGATCGTTCAGCGCGCTGCCCCATCCGTTCCCGGCCGTATCGTCGCGCGTATCGAGATTGTTCGAGACAATCGAACCCGGCCATCCGCCAACCCCGGAAAGAATCGCAATGTATTCCTTGCCGT
>DASSKX010000588.1:0-3316 GCA_035689925.1 Acidobacteriaceae bacterium | reverse complement strand
AGTCTGCCCAACGCTCACCGCTCCAAACGACACGGTCGTACTGCCGATCGAAAGCGCCGGATTGAATGCGTTCAGTTGAATCCCAACACTCGCGATCGACGCGCCCGCGTTCGCCGTGATGTTCGCCGTTTGCGTCGTGATTACCGCAGCCGCCGTTGCCGTGAAAGTGGCTCGTGATGATCCCGCCGCCACCGAGACCGACGGCGGCACGGTCAGAGCGGCATTGTTGCTGCTGAGTGTGACCAACAACCCGCCGCTCGGGGCCCCAGTACTCAAGTTCAGCGTGCAGGTCGTGGTCGCCGCTCCGGTGAACGACTGATTCGCGCACGAAAGCGACTGCACCCCCAGTACCTTCCGCGCCTTCAGCGAAGACACAGCCTTCGCGGCCATCGCCTCTTCGCCGGTCACCGCAGTTGAGGAACTGGTTTGCGCCAACCCCGACTCCAAACCTGTCGACGACACGGAAGTGTTCCTTCGTTCTATCCGGGAGCCTGCCTCGACGGTCGGCACTCCACGCGCCCCGGCCGCCTGGTTTCTCCCAACCTCGCCTGTAACTCCGCTGGCATCGTCCAGCGCAATTTCACCGGACGCCACTCGCGACATTCCGGCATACCCGTTTGCACCGCAGCCTGTCAGAACCGAACCGAACAGGAATAGAGCCGCCGCGGCCGCGAGGCCCGTAGCCGGCAAACTTGCTGCTTTTGCGTGAAGACGTACAAAACTCGAAGAGAGAAAGTTAACTAAGGCCCTTATAACGTTCAATTTACATACCCCTGAAAGTAGTAGCGGGCGTCGGTCGGCGACTTTTCTCCTCAAGAGAAAAACTCCGCCCATTTCGTACCAGCGAGGGTAATCCTAGCCGGGGTACTCATACGCCCCTGTGTTCAGGGTCACTAAGGTGGTATGTACGTGTTACCTAAGTGTCATTTCGGGATCAGAACCGAAATGGGAACTGCCCACGTGCGGATTCCGCGTCTTCCGAGCGCAAATCTACGCACACTATCCGCAGCGAAATTCGCGATGGTGCAGGCGCACCATCGCGAATCCGGCAATCAGAACTTAACCGATCCCTTGGCCCTATTTCGAGAAGATGCCGCCCTTGCCGCCACGCCCATACTCAGCGGACGCTTTGTGCGCGGCCTTCCGCAGCATCTTGTTCAATCGCTTGCTTCCGAGCGCGGGAGGTTCAGGCTCTCTCACGACGGGGTTGGGAGAATTCTCGGCCGCGGCTTTCTCGCTGTCGCTGCGAAGATTGAGCTGAATAAAGCTTTCCATGGCGTGATCCTCCGCACCTATTGTGGCCCCAAATCAGCTCCGCTGAACCATCAAAATTTTGCTCTTTTCCGATCCGCAGCGCCCTGCCCCAAGCCTCCCAGCCAACCCCTAGCTCCTGCTAAGCTCCGCATGCAGCCATGACCGCGCAAACTTCCAGTCCCGCATCACCGTCTCCCGAGACACCCCCACCACCTCCGCCGTCTCCTCGACGCTGAGCCCTCCGAAGAACCGCAGTTCCACTACCCGCGCCTTTCGCTCATCGATCCTCGCCAGCGCCGTCAGCGCATCATCCAGCGCAACCAGCTCTCCCGCTCGGCTGCCGCTCAGATCCGGAACCTCATCCAGATTCACCTTCTCCGCCTCGCCACCCCTCTTCAGCGACAGCCGTTTCCGCGCCCGGTCCAGCAGGATGTGCCGCATGATCTGCGCCGACACCGCAAAGAAATGCGCTCGATGCTGCCAGTCCACATTCGTGACATCGATCAGTTCGAGATAGGCCTCGTGAACCAGCGCGGTCGCCTGCATCGAGTCCCCGGCGCGCTCATTTTTGAGCTGGTGCCCCGCGATTCGTCGCAGTGTCCGATAGACCCGCGGCGTCAATCGCTCCAGCGCTCCCTGGTCCCCGTCTGCCCACGCGCGCAGCAGCTGAGTAGTCTCTGATGTCTCATCCCCGCCGGAACGCGATCCAGACCCGTCTTGCGTCACGCCGCCTCCTGCGCTTCAGTCGTGTACAACCCTCTGCAGTCGGCGTCATAATACCATCCACCCGATTCAAGTGAGGTTGCTCTTCGTTGACTTCCCAGCGCTGGCGTCTGATCGAGGCCTTGTACCACTCCGCCTGTGAACGCGGAGCGGCCGTGCTCGAAGGCGCCGATCCCGAAATCCGCAGCGAAGTCGAAAAGCTCCTCGCCCACGATTCCGCGAGCGGCAATCGCCTCCTCGATCAGAACGCCGCCGACCTCATCCGCGACCTCTCCGATACGCCCGTCTCTCCCGGCGCCCGCCTCGGCCCCTACAAAATCGAAGCTCTCCTCGGCAAAGGCGGCATGGGCCAGGTATTCCGCGCCACCGACACCCGCCTCACCCGCCGCGTTGCCATCAAGATCTGCAACGAGCCCTTCCTCGATCGCTTCGAGCAGGAAGCCCGCGCCATCGCCGCTATCGGCCACCCCAACGTCTGCACCCTCTACGACGTCGGACCCAACTACCTTGTCATGGAGCTCGTGGACGGCGAAACCCTTGCAGCCCGCCTCAAACGCGGCAAGCTCTCCATCGCCGACACCCTCCGCTATGGCGCTCAAATCGCCGAAGCCCTCGCCGTCGCCCACGCCGCCGGAATCATCCATCGCGACCTCAAGCCCGGCAACATCATGCTCACGAAATCCAGCGGCAAATCCGGCATCAAGGTCCTCGACTTCGGCCTCGCCAAATCCGGTGTCGATCTCTCCCTCACCGAGCCCGGCGGCGTCATGGGCACCCCAGCCTACCTCGCCCCCGAGCGCCTCGAAGGTAAAGACGCCGATCCCCGCTCCGACATCTACGCCCTCGGCCTCATCCTCGCCGAAATGGCAACCGGCAAGCGCAGCCCAACCCCCAAGGACCTACCGCCGCAGCTCGATCGCGTCATCCAGCGCTGCCTCCAGCCCGAGCCCGACGAGCGCTGGCAATCCGCCCGCGATCTGAAGTGGGAACTCGAATCGATCGCCGATACCCCCGCCGTCCCGCCCGCTCGCAACCGCAACCTCCTAATCCTCGCCGCGATCGCCAGCTCCGTTCTCCTCGCCGCCGCCCTCGCCTTTACATACCTCCGACCCAACGCACCCCAACAGCCGCTCACCCGCACCAACGTCCTGCTTCCTGAAAACTCCCGCGTGCTCTCCCTCGCGCTCTCACCCGATGCGCACTACCTCGCCGCCGTCCTGCTCAAAGATGGAAAGCAGCAGATCTGGACCCGTGCCCTCGACTCCCCCGAAATCACTCCGCTCGCCGGAACCGACAATGCCGCCGACCCCTTCTGGTCTCCCGACAGCCGCTTCATCGG
>DASSKX010000587.1:0-3299 GCA_035689925.1 Acidobacteriaceae bacterium | reverse complement strand
CAGGCCGGCTCGCAGGTCGCGCAGGACGGCATTGCCGCGGTCCAGCGAATAATGTGCGACCAGTCCATCAATGGCAGCGCGCAGGGACGACGTCCTGATGACCAGTTGTTTGCTGGTGAGATCGCCCGAGAGCACCACGGTCTGCAGAGCAGGAACATTCGGCACCTGCTGATAATTGGCCGATCCGGCTAAGTGAATCAGACCCGCCGGTACGGACGCGTTTTGCATCATGCGGCCCATTTGCGCGCCGTCAATGGTGACGTCGTACTGCGCCTGCACCCGGGGAGCGCTGAAGTTTGTGGCCGTTGCGGTCAGGTTCGCCTGCGTTGCGCCGCCCACGCTCACCAGTTGTGCGCGATGTAGCCGGAAAACTGACGGCGTAAGGTCGAAGACGGCGTCGAAATTGTGCACGAAGGGACGGTAGGTCCCGAAGACTACGCGGCCGTCGGAGTACTTCAGATTGCCGGAGTACATCTTCTGCAGGGTGCTGTAGCTGGCGCGCAGTTCCAGGTCATGCAGGTCGGCGGAGAGAGGCGTGGCCTGCGCGTTGTAGTGGATCTCGCCACGATCCAGAACCGTGTGGCGAATCCCGAGGTCCCAGAGATTTGTGCTGCTCTTGCTGTTGCTCGTACTGGGCCTGGGTTTGGGAATATTCGAGACGCCGTTCTTGTCCACGAAGACCTGCACGACGGGGCGATCGAGCCGAACGTCGGTGAGATACCACTTGCGCTGCAGCAGCGAGGTGATCCCGATGCCCACATGCGCATGCTCCAGCTGCAGCACTGGCGGATTTGGATAAGGATTCGCGCCGTGTACCACCACGCCATAAACATCGAGTCCAAGCGGCGAGAAGCCAAGAGCAAAATTCTGAACATCGACACGCGCGTTGAGACTCTGCGTGATGCTCGCCTGTGCTTTTGCCAAAATGTAGCGGTGAAACCGCTGGCTGTGCAGCAGAATGGTGACCGCAAGGGCGATGACGATGATCAGGCCGAGAATGCCGATGCCAGCCCAGGCAAAGTAGCGTCCCCAGCGACGGCGCCGGCGAGGCGCAGGCGGCTGAACCAGCCGGGGACCCGGCTGCGGGTGGTGCTCGGGGGGGAATGGTCTGGCTGTACTCATGGTAGGGGCCCTCTAAAACGCCTGACCGATGCTGATGAAATAGTTGGTTGCCTTGATGCCGGGGACGGGATTCAGGTTCTGCCCAACATCGACGCGGATCGGTCCCACGGGCGTGGAATAGCGCAGCCCAAGGCCCACGTTGTTCGAATACAGCGACGTGAAGTCGTGGAAGCCGATTCGGGGAAAGACATTGCCGCCGTCATAAAAGGGCACGATGCTCAGGCCCTGTTTGATGGGCAGCGGAATGCGTGCTTCGGAGTTGATGATCAGTTCCTCGTTGCCTCCCGCGGGCACTCGGATCTGCGCCGGATTGGAACAGCTGGGCGCACCCGTCGGACAGATGAGAACACTGTTCTGCGGTCCTGCACCGTCGAGTGGGAAGCCGCGCAGCGAGTTACCGCCGCCGGTGAAGAAGGCTTGGCTGAGAGGCACGAAGCTGCCGCTGAAGGGCTGCGCGAGACCGATACGAATGCTGTCGGCCCAGACAATGTGGTGGAACTTTTCACGGTAGATCGCTGCCTGAGCCGTGAGCTTCGCGAAGTCGACATTGGAGCCGAGCTTACTGGTATTGAAGTCGAACTCAATCGAATCGAGTGAGCCGGCGTGAGCGTCCAGAGGGTTGTCACGCGTGTCGCGCGTGAGGTTCCCCGCCATCGTCGAGAGCCGGATGTTGCGGTCGCGCTGCGGCACCAGCGCGTCGATCAGCACGTGCGTGATGTTGGTGTGGCTGTAGGAATAGCGGAAGAACACAACGTTCTTCTGTGCGACATCGATGGCTCGTTGTGCCTGGAAGCTGCCGAGTTCCTCCTGTGAAGAGAAGATCGGGTTCTCTTCATTTTTTTCGTAAGACAGAGACGTCGTGGCCTGCCAGGGCGTGAAGCGCCACGTCGGATCCATGTAATAGGCAGCGGCGCGCTGGTCCAGCCGTCCTGCGAATGCGGTGAACGACACTGTCTCGGCCTTGCCGCGGAAGTTGTTGCGCGTGTACTGGAACGTGCCGCGGGGACCATAGAAAGTGGTTTGGCTGGTCTTGAAATTCGAGGGCAGTCCGACGGGAGGAAGGTTGGGGAGTGCTACGGTGCCGCTCGGAATACTGCCTCCGCGATTGATAACCTCGAACCCAAGGCCGTACAGGAAGCTGTTGCGCTTGGCTTCGTGCACCTTTACCAGAACGTCTTCGACCGTCTGCGTGGTGATCTGCCGTTTCAGATCGACCTCGGCCCAGTCGAAGACGCCGGGGTGGTCATAAAGCTTGGTTCCCGCGGCGAGCAGAGCGGTTTCCGTCAGTGGTTTTTCGGGCTTCAGATCGGCGATGTCGTCCTTGATCAGGGTCTGCCGCGTGTGTTGACGTCCCAGCGTAATCACGTCTCCGGTGAGTACGCGCGGGCCTTCATTGATGTGGTACACGACGTTGATTCGGTGCGGTTCGCTCTTCGAGACTGCTTTGGCTGTCTCGCGGAAGCTCGCCGTCAGATACCCCGCTTTCAAATAGTTCGCCATGATTGTCGTGCGGTCGGCGACGACGTTGGAGCCCGAGTAGGGATGGCCGGCGACGGTCTTCAGCCCATTGGGAGCAAATTGCGAGTGCGGAAACGTGTCGGCGCCTTCGATCTTCAGGGAAGCCACGATGTCGCGCGGGCCCTCCGTGACGACAAAGTTGACGTAGAGATTGCCGCCGCGGCGCTTCACGTCGGGCGCGACCTGGGCGCTGCTGAAGCCTTCGGACTGGTACACCGCCTTCAGATTCGCCACGCTTTTGCGGAGCAAGTCCTGGCTGAACTTCCCGCGCGAAAGCAGGTGTTCCTTCTGAACGGCAACATGCGGCAGCAGCTCCGAGTCCTTTAGCCGGGTATTGCCGCTCACCTTCACGTCTTCGACTTTGTGCTTTTTCTCGCGCGTGATCTGGTAAACAACCTTCTCCTCCGAGTTCTTGTGCAAGTGCGCATCCACCTTCACGTCGAAGTAGCCCTTGCGCTGGAAGTAGGAGGTGAGAGCCTGTTTGCCCTCCTGCACCGTTTCCGGATCGACACCCAGCCCCTGGTACATGGGGAGCAGCTTGTCCTTGTCCCAGCTCCAGACATGGGCTCCGGCAATGTCGACCTTCACCTCAGGACCGGGATCGACGGTGAAATGAATGTCGGCACGATTCGTATCCGGGTGGTACTCGGCGCCGGCCA
>DASSKX010000586.1:0-7733 GCA_035689925.1 Acidobacteriaceae bacterium | reverse complement strand
GATTGAATGCCTTTACCTATTGGGTTTATCTCCTTTCCGGCATCCTCCTGTATATAGCCCCCTGTATGGGGCAGGCGCCTCACGCCGGGTGGTTTTCTTACCTGCCCTACACCGGAACGAGATACTCCCCGGAATATGGCTTGGATTTCTACGCACTCTCGCTGATCCTGTTCACGATCTCGATGACCGGCGGCGCGATTAACTTCATCGTGACCATTATGCGGATGCGGGCCCCGGGATTGACGATCAATCGCATGCCGCTGTTTCTCTACAGTACGTTCACGATTTCGTGGGTATCGATCTTCGCCATGCCGGCGCTGACGGCGGCCTGCGTGTTCATGGAATTGGACCGGCGCTGGGGAACACACTTCTTCAGCATCGCCGACGGTGGCAATCCGCTGCTGTGGCAGCAGTTGTTCTGGTTCTTCGGGCATCCATGGGTCTACATCATCTTCCTGCCTGCTACGGGCATGCTGTCGATGATTATTCCGGTGTTTTCGCGGCGGCCCATTGTCGGATACCACTGGGTAGCGGCGGCAACGATGCTGACGGGCGCGGTTGGGTTCAGCGTATGGCTGCACCACATGTTCACGACCGGCATGTCGGATATGGCCATGAGCTTTTTTAGCGCAGGCAGCATGCTCATCTCCATCTTCACAACCATTCAGGTCTTTGCCTGGATCGCCACAATGTGGAAGGGCAAGCTGGTGATGACGACGTCCATGTTATATGCGGTGGCGTCGATCGCGCTGCTGGTCATTGGCGGACTGAGCGGGAGCTTTACGGGAATCATCCCCGTCGATTGGCAGGCACACAACACTTACTTCGTGGTTGGTCACATTCACTATGTGCTGATCGGGTCGAATCTGTTCCCGGTATTCGCAGCATTCTATTACTGGCTGCCCAAAATGACCGGGCGGATGCAGAGCGAGAGACTTGGCAAATGGAGCTTCTGGCTGATGTTCATTGGGTTCAACGTCGGCTTCTTCCCGATGCACATTGTGGGCTTGCTCGGAATGCCGCGGCGCATTTACACGTACCCGGCGGGACTTGGACTGCAGCCTCTCAACATGATCGAGACTATCGGGGCCTTTGTGCTGGGCATTGGCATTCTGGTCAGTATTGTCAACTGGTTTACAAGCCTGAAGACCGGTGCGATTGCAGGCAAGAACCCCTGGAATGCCGACACGCTGGAGTGGGATACGGATTCTCCGCCGGAACCCTACTCTGTCGTCCATATCCCTACGGTGGCGTCACGGCACCCGCTGTGGGATGAGCACGACGAAAGCTACGATCCGGAAAACGAGCGCGTTTTTGATCATGGAAGGCTGACACTCGTGAGCACCTGGCTCGACGCGGAGCCTTACGCCATCTCAAAAATGCCCGAGGAGACGATTTCCCCCCTGCTCGTTTCACTGGCGTTGTTCGGATTTTTCCTCGCGCTGGTCTTTCAGCAGATGTGGCTCGTGCTGGCGTCGTTTGTGTGCGCCCTCTTGCTTTCCTGTTACTGGCTCTGGCCCCGGCCAGAAGGCGAGGAGGTGGCCTGATGGCGTCGATTGTACAGGCGCACGAACCGCGGTTTCCTCGCCAGCCTGGAACAGGCTATCCGCTGGACGACAATCGCGGCACGTGGGGGATGTGGCTGACGATTGCCACGGAAGCAACGCTGTTTGTCCTTCTCTTCTCGAGCTACTTCTTTTTGGAGAACAACAAGGACCGCTGGCATATCGACGAGCCCCCGAAAATGCACCTTGCTTTCATCATGCTGGCGATCCTGGTTGCCAGTAGCTTTGTGCTGCACTGGGGAGAGAAGCAACTCAAACTGGAGAGATATCTTCGGGCGCGCCTCGCATTGGGTGTCACGATCCTGATGGGACTCGGGTTCCTGGGTGTATCCGCCGCTGAGTATTTGGACCACTGGAAGGAGCTAACTCCATATAGCAACTCATACGGGTCCATTTTTTACACCATTGTTTCGTTTCACGCCGCGCACGTCATCGTGGGGCTGCTCATACTGACCTACACGCTGGTGATGCCGAGGTACAGTCCTGCGCTGCGTTCGCCGTATCGCCCGTATCACGTCGCTTCTCTCTATTGGCATTTCGTCGATATGGTATGGATCTTCATTGTCGGTCTGCTCTACGTAATGCCGAATGTGCGTGTTTATGGCTTCTGAACCCACAATCCGTTCCGAAGAGAGTCGTCCCGAAACCGTTCAGCCAGGGAGGCTCTGGTTTGGGCTCTCCGCCGCATTTTTCTGCTGGTTTCTGGTCGGCATCGCGGAGATGTTCATTACCTGGCGCGCGTGCCTGCGGCGCGAGCAAATGGGCAATGCCTTCTCTGATCCGTCTGCAACGACCGCATCGTTTGTCGTCACGTTTTTCCTGATCGGGGTAGTCGCTGCGGCCGGATATCTCTCTTACATCAGTTGGCGTCGTCTCTCGTCGCAACCAAAGTTCCTCGAAGCCGAGGGGCGAGGGAGACGCGAATTTATGGCGCTCCTAGGCGTGATTGCCAGTCTGACGCTGGGAGCAGGCATGGTGTGGATGAGCCTGCCTCTCTTCATTTTGCGGCTGTGCGCGAGGGTGCGATGAGAGTGATCACCGGGGCCGCTTTGCTTTTCATGGCCGCCGCTGTGTTGGTGGCCGGATGCACGGGGGGGCAGTATAAGCGTCCCTATCAGCTTGGCGTGAACGGCGATCCGCACGCCGGCAAAGTACTGATTGAGAATTACGGCTGCGGATCGTGCCATACGATACCGGGGATCTATACAGCGCGGGGAGTGGTGGGGCCGCCACTCTATTTTTTTGGCCGTCGGACGATGGTCGCGGGAGAACTGCCGAACACACCTGAGAATCTCGTGCGCTGGCTTCGCAACCCGCCTGGGGTCGAACCGGGTACAGCTATGCCGAACCTTGGACTGAGTGATCAGCAGGCGCAGGATATCGCTGCTTATCTGTACACGCTGCAATAGATGGAGTGGAACAGGATGAGAACCGTGAGAGCAAGAGCGAGATGGGCACGCGGATGCGCGGCGTGGGTTGTCGCATGCTGTGGGTGCGCTGTGGCAGTCGCGCAGAGCAAGAGCAACGCGCCGAACGGAATGACCAATGACATCCCCGGAGCGCAGCAGGGAATCCATCTCATCTCGCCGGTCCCCAACGGGCAATGGACCCTGCCGGCGGGTGATTACGCGAATACACGGTATAGTCCGCTCGCACAAATCAACACGAGTAACGTGCAGAAACTGCATGTGGTGGCAGCATACTCCACGGGCATTCCTCACGGACATGAAGGACAGCCTCTGGTTGTGAATAACACGATGTACATCGTTACTCCGTTCCCCAATAACCTGATTGCGCTCGATCTGACGAAGCCAGGATTCCCGCAGAAATGGATCTTTCGTCCGAACCCTGACATCGCCGCGGTGGGCGTGGCATGCTGCGATATTGTTAACCGCGGAGCAAGTTACGCCGATGGAAAGATTGTCTATAACACGCTGGACGACCATACCGTCGCCGTCGATGCGAATACCGGTGAGAAGGTGTGGGAGACGACGGTCGGAAATTACCGGTACGGCGAAACGGTTACGATGGCGCCGCTGGTGGTGAAAAACACAGTACTTGTGGGGGACAGCGGCGGCGAACTTGGGGTTCGGGGGAAACTCACTGCTCTGGATCTGAAGACCGGCAATATCAAATGGATTGCCTGGAGCACTGGCTCCGACCAGGATGTGCGGATTGGTCCGGATTTTCATCCCTTTTACAAAAAGGATCAGGGTAAGGATCTGGGGCTGAAGACGTGGAACCAGGATCAGTGGAAGATTGGCGGCGGAACGATCTGGGGATGGATTTCCTATGACCCGGAAACCAACATGATCTTCTATGGCACCGGGAATCCGGGGCCGTGGAATCCGGACATGCGTCCTGGCGACAACAAGTGGACCTGCACGATCTGGGCGCGCGATGCGGATACAGGCTTCGCGAAATGGGCCTACCAGATGGGCCCGCACGACTCGTGGGATTACGACGAGATTATGGAGAATGTGCTCGTCGATATGCCGTGGAAGGGACAGGAGCGCAAGCTGATTCTTTATCCGTCGCGAAACGGATTTATGTTCATCCTCGATCGCCAGACCGGCGAAGTGTTGTCGGCAGAGCCGTTCGAGCCGGTGAACTGGGCTAAAGAATACAATCTGCAAACCGGCCTGCCGGCTATGGATCCCACCAAGCAGACGCACGAAGGTTATTATGCGACGGATATATGTCCCTCATCGACGGGAGCCAAGGATTTTATCCCGTCGGCGTTCTCGCCGAGAACCGGTTATCTGTATATCCCGGCGCATAACACCTGTATGGACTACATGGGGACGAATGTTAACTATATTGCTGGGACACCCTATCTTGGCGCCAGCGTGCGAATGTATCCGGGTCCGGGAGGGTACCAGGGAGAGTTAGTCGCCTGGGATGTTAAAGACCAGAAGAAGCTCTGGAGCATCAAGGACGCGAATTTTCCGGTGTATTCCGGAGTGCTGGCGACCGGTGGCGATCTGGTCTTCTACGGAACCATGGAGGGCTGGTTCCAGGCCGTCGACGCGCGCAGCGGGAAGGTACTGTGGCAGTTCAAGACGTCGTCGGGGATTGTCGGCGATCCGATTACCTTTACGGGGCCCGACGGGAAGCAGTACGTCGCGATCTACTCCGGCATCGGCGGCTGGATGGGCGTGAGCGCAATGCCCGATATTTCGGCCGATGATCCATACGCGACCTTGGGCGCGAACGGCGCGATGCGGAATATCAAGGCTTATACGCAGCCTGGAGATACGATGTATGTCTTCAGCAATTAGGCTCATTCCGTTACTGGTGCTGGCATCGGCGGCTGCGACGTGTTTCGCGGCTCCGGAACTGCGGATTTGCGCCGACCCCAACAATCTGCCCTATTCGAACGAGCAGCAGCAGGGTTTTGAAAACCATCTCGCCGGAATGATCGCGAGCGATCTGGGAATGAAGCTGAGCTACGTGTGGTATCCGCAGCGCAGCAAGTTTTTCGAGCGAACGCTCGATGCCGGTGTGTGCGATGTGGTAATGGGCGTTCCGGCGGGAATGGAGGAAGCTGCCACGACGCGACCGTATTACGTATCGAGCTACGCTTTTTTGTCACGGCGCGATTGCAACCTGCATATCACTTCGTTCGACGATCCGCGGCTAAACAAACTGCGCATCGGCGTACACATCCTGGGGGAGTCCGATGACAGCGTGCCGCCGGTGCATGCGTTGATCCGGCGGGGCATCGTCCGCAATCTCGTAGGCTACAGCATTTTCGGACATCTGGGTGAAGTGAATCCGTCGGCAGACCTGATCAGGGCGGTGGTGAACAGGGACGTTGACATCGCCGTTGTGTGGGGCCCACTGGCGGGGTACTTCGCGGAAAAATCCAGCGTTCCCCTGGAGGTGACGCCGATTCTGGCTGATCCGGCAGAACCTGCTCTGCCGATGACCTGGAGTATTGGGATCGGCGTGCGTCCGCAGGACGAGGCCTTGCGGCAGAAGCTGGATCACGAACTCGAGCGGTTGCACCCTCGGATTCAGGAATTGCTGGCCTCCTACGGGATACCGCAGGCAATGCACGGAGGGAACTGAGTCTATGCGTCTTCGTTTCTTACCCGTATTTGCTGCATGGTTCGCCCTGCTGGTGCTGGGCTGTAACGGATCGCAGGGCCCGGTCGCGAGAGGCGCGGCGCCGGCAACGCCGACGACAGTTGGGCCGGTGCCCGGCGGGGTGAGTGAGCCGGAGGTGCACCTGAATCCGTACGGAAATGATCCGGTGGCGATCCAGGACGGGCGCCGGCTGTTTGACTGGTACAACTGCTCGGGCTGTCACGGCGGGCACGCCGGCGGTGGAATGGGTCCGAGTCTGCGCGACAAAGTCTGGCTCTATGGTAGCCGCGACGATCAGATCTTCGACTCGATTGCGGAGGGACGGTCGCACGGCATGCCGGCATGGGGAAGGAAAATTCCGGACTCTCAGATCTGGCAACTGGTGGCCTACATCAAGTCAATGCGAACGCTGCAGGAAGCGGATCCGCCAATTGAGCCGGCCAACGAACAGACGCCGAATCCTGAGCACAACGACCGCATCATGGTCGGAACCCAGCCGGGGCACTGACGGAGGAAGCGATGCGAAGACTCCTCCTGCTTTGTCCGCTGCTACTAGGCGTTGGTTGCCAGGATGTGCAGTCCACGTTTAATACGCACGGTCCGGCCGCCGACCGCATTTCGCACCTTTCGTGGCTGATGACGATTCTGTTCCTCGTCACGATTGCGATCATGTGGGTGCTGATCGCCTGGGCGTCGGTGCGGCGCAAGGGAACGCTTGAAGAGCATGCTCCGATCGACGCCGGAGGCGGCCAGGGCTGGATCGCGGTTGGCGGCCTGGCAATTCCGCTGGCGGTGCTGTGCTTCATTTTTGTGCTTGGCCTGAAACTGCTGGCGAGCTTCCCGATTCATGACCCGATGAACCAGCATGCGATCAAGCCGGACATCGTGGTCATCGGTCACCAGTGGTGGTGGGAGGTCCATTACGTCGATGGTCCGATGGACGAGCACTTCACCACGGCGAACGAGATTCACATTCCCGTGAACCAGCCGGTGATGTTCGAGCTGCGGTCGCAGGACGTGATCCACTCGTTCTGGATTCCGTCGCTGCATGGCAAGGTCGATCTGATACCGGGGCATCCGAATTACGTTCAGATCGAAGCGTCCCATCCGGGCAACTATACGGGCGAATGCGCCGTGTTCTGCGGCGAGCAGCACGCGCATATGCGGCTGCTGGTGGTGGCACAGAGTGCGGAGGATTATCAGGCGTGGGAGCAGGCGCAGGTCAAGCCGGCGGCTCCGCCACAATCGGCCGCAGCGCAGGCCGGCGAGCAGATTTTTCTGAGCGGGCCGTGCTCGATGTGTCACTCGGTACGCGGAACTCCGGCGGGCGGCCATGTAGCCCCGGATTTAACGCACCTTGCATCACGGCAATTCATCGCGTCGGATTCGTTTCCGAATAACACGGCGTATCTGGAATCGTGGGCGACGCACGCGCAGTCTCTCAAGCCGGGGTGTTTGATGCCGGACCTGACGCAGTTCTCCGGCACGCAGTTGCAGCAGCTGGTGGCTTATCTCCAGCAGTTGAAGTGATCTCAGTACGAGGAGGCGTCCCATGCATGTACGCGGTGGTCCGGTTCTAGTCCACGTGGCCGCGGTGATGGCCGCAGGAGCGCTGGCCGCTCCGTTGTGCGCGGCGCAGCCCACACCTGCCTGCTCCGGGCTGCCGGATGCGCAGACATTGCGCGGTGCACTGCAATCGGTGGTGAAGGAAGGTGCGTCGAAGAATGGCGGCATGGGGAACCAGGAGTGGGCGGTCATCGTGAACCGCGACGGGATCGGTTGCGCGGTGGTTTACAGCGGCACCAGCCGCAGCCAGGAGTGGCCCGGAAGCCGCGTCATTGCCGCATCCAAGGCCAACACGGCGAACGGGCTGAGCAATACGGATTACGCCATCTCCACGGCGAACATCTTCGCCGCCTCGCAGCCGGGACAGAGCCTCTACAGCCTCGCAACCAGCGGACCGCCGAATCCGCAGGCGGCGTTTGGTGATCCGGCGACGTTTGGCACGCCCAATGATCCGATGATCGGCAAGGCGGTGGGAGGCGTGATCGTCTTCGGGGGTGGGCTGGCGCTGTA
>DASSKX010000585.1:0-3897 GCA_035689925.1 Acidobacteriaceae bacterium | reverse complement strand
GACTGGCACCGCATTCTTGAGACGAACCTAACCGGCACCTTCCGCGCCTGCCAGATCGTCGCGCCCGGCATGGTCCGCCATGGCTGGGGACGCATCATCAACATCGCCTCGCTGGCCACGTTTCTCGCCTTTTATGAAGTGGCCGCCTACGGTGCTAGCAAGGCAGGCATGGGCGCCCTCACCAGGTCGCTGGCCGTCGAGCTCTCCCGGCACGGCGTATGCGTCAATGCCATCGCACCCGGCTTTTTTCCTACCGCGCTCAATGAGGAACTGCTGACGAAAACGCCCCGCGGCCGCGAAGTGCTGATGCGCACACCCATGCAGCGCTACGGCAATCTCGAAGAGCTGGTCGGGACCGCCGTCTTCCTCGCTTCTGAGAGCGCTTCGTTTGTCACCGGCCAGATCCTCGCCGTCGACGGCGGCTACCTCGCCAGCGGAGTCAATCAGTAGTTCCGGAGCCCGCCCATATATAGTTATCCTGACCGTTGCAGATCCTGCTGCGTTTGCAACGAGGAGGAAAGACGGCTTGGTGCGCAGGACTCAGGCCCCATCGGGTCCCGGGAAAGGCTCCGCTGCTCCGCGCAGTGCGCGCGGCATGCGCCACGTCGACCTGAGCGATGTTCAGCTTGCCTCCAGTGAAACAGCGCGCCACATCAATCGCGACATCGTCCTCGAGCTCATCCGCACCAGCCACCCCATCTCGCGGGCCGATCTGGCGCGGCGCTCCGGCCTGCAGCGCAGCACCGTGTCGCAGATCGTCGAGCAGCTGATCCAGGAGAACTGGGTTCGCGAAGGCTCCGTCGCGACTGCGCCGCGCGGACGCCGGCCCACGCTCCTCGGCCTCAATGAAGACCTGGTCGCCGTCGCCGTCGACATCCACCCTGGCCGCGCCACCGTCGCCGTCGTTGACCTCAACGGGCGCCTGCTTTCGCGCTCGCAGGTCCCTCTCACCGATGACCCGGCTGCTTCCACCAGGCTGCTCATCGATTCCATGCAGCAGATGCAGGCAAGCCACACCCGCAACTCCATCGAGGGGATCGGGATCAGCCTGCCTGGCCGGGTCGATCCCGCAACACAGCGCATGGTCTTCGCGCCGAACCTGCACTGGCCCGAGTACGACCTGAAGAGCGCCATCGAGAGCAAAATGGCGCTCACCGTGAAGATGGAAAATGCGGCGACCGCCTGCTTACTGGCCGAGTTGACCTTTGCGCGCATGGATGGCGTGCGCGACGCGGTGCTGGTCACGGTCTCGGAAGGCATCGGCACCGGCGTCTTCGCAAACGGCCAGCTTATCGCCGGCCATCAGGGAATGGCGGGCGAGTTTGGCCATGTATCGGTCGATCCCAACGGCCCGAAGTGCGGATGTGGACAAAAAGGCTGCTGGGAAGTGTTCGGCTCCTGCCGCGCGGCTCTGCGCTACTATCGCGAGCTGCAGCCGCGCAGCAAGACATTCAGCTTTCACGGGCTCCTCAGCCTGGCCGAATCCGGGGATGCGGCAGCCGCTCAGGCGCTGACGCGGCAGGCGGAGCACATCGGCCGCGGGCTGCGCATGATCATCGCCGGCCTCGCGCCCAGCGCCATTCTCATTGCCGGCGACATCACCACGGCGTGGCATCGGTTTGGTCCGGTCATCGAGAAGGAAGTAGCCAGCCGCGTACTCGCCGGCAGCCCTCCGCTCATCCGGCCCACCCAGGAGAGCGAAATTGCGCGCCTCCGCGGAGCCGCCGCTCTCGTCTTCCAGCGCCGCCTGCCGCGCTAACTCACACCCTCCCGTCCTTTTGTTCGCTGTAAAAACATTGCGCGCCGCCGCCCTTGCGTATGCAACCTTCAGCGCAAGGCGGTGCAACCTGGCGCGAGGCGCTGCGGGCACCGCGCCTTGACAGTAGTTGAGTAGTAACACTATAGTTCGTGACCGATACTAAATCATCCGCGAGCGCACGCCGAAAAGGCGTGACGCCATCAACGCGGAGATCAGCCGTATTGCTGTCGGACTTCTCGGGCTCTGCAGTCACGTGGGAATACCAGCAGGTGCAACGCGCAGAATTTCAGGGAGGACCTATGCCGCAGCGCTCAGGCGCCAGCCCTATCCCTTCGTCCGGAACAGACCTCAGGCGACTGTTCTGGATGGCAGCATTCATCCTTGCTCTTCTCTTCACCGCGGGGGCCGCACGCGGTCAGGTGCTGTATGGCAGCCTTACCGGTACGGTGACCGACACCACCGGAGCCGTCGTTCCCGGCGCCAAAGTGTCCGCGCAAAACGTGCAGACGGGTATCACTGCGTCGGCGACCACCGATCCCGACGGCATTTACCGCATCAGTAACCTGCAGGCGGGAACCTATAAGGTCACGATCGCCGCGCAGGGTTTCGCGAATCAGGAAACCGCCGGCGTGCAGGTCAGCGTGAACGAAGTGGCCCGCGTCGATGCCCAGCTCAAGGTAGGTCCGGCCACCCAGCAGGTGGTCGTCACCACCCAGGCGCCGGTCCTCCAGACTGATAAAGCCGATGTCCACACCGACATCTCCTCGCAGCAAATCGAGAATCTGCCGGTCATGGGATCGCAGGGTCGAAACTTCCAGTCTCTGCTGAAGACCGTCCCCGGAGCCGGTTTGACCGCGGAAACCAATTCATTGGCGGGCAATCCGCAGCGCGCCATCAACACGAACATCAACGGTCAGTCGAACCAGTCCGTCAACACCCGCGTCGACGGCGTGCAGGACGCCTATCCCTGGTTGCCGGCCAACGTGGCGTATGTTCCTCCGGCCGACGCGATCGAATCCGTCAACGTGGTGACCAACTCCTTCGACGCGGAGCAGGGCAATGCGGGCGGCGCGGCCGTCAACGTGCAGATTAAATCCGGCACCGATCAGCTGCATGGCGGAGCGCACGAGTTCTATACGAGCCAGAATCTCCAGGCCAAGCAATATTTTCTTACCAGCCAGAAGAAGAACGTCTACATCCAGCATCAGTACGGCGCTGATCTGGGCGGCAAAATCGTGCGCGACAAGCTCTTCTTCTTCGGCGACTACGAGCGCACCACCGTCCGGCAGGCCGCCGGGCCCGACGTCCGAACCCTGCCGACCGCGGCCATGGCTGCTGGCGACTTCCGCGGCCTGCCGGGAAATCCGGTCATCTACGACCCAGCCACCGGAGACGCGACCGGAGCCGGCAAGTCGCCGATCTCCTGCAACGGCGAGGTGAACGTCATCTGCCCGGACCGCATCGATCCCGCATCAGCGGCCATGGTCAAGCTGCTGCAGCCCAAAATCGCACAGGAAACCAAAACTTCCGACGATACGAATAACTTCTTCGGCAGCGGCACGGCGTACTTCAACCGCGACGACGCCGACATCAAGATCAATTACGTTCCAACCCCAAAGACGACGGTCTTCGGCCGCTACAGCTTCTCAAGATCCCTCGTCTACGATCCGCCGCTGCTGGGCGCTGCGGTTGGCGACGCGACCAACGGCGGGCAACTCGGCCAGGCACCCGGCTTGGTGCAGAACGTCGGTATCGGGGCGACGCACGCGTTCACGACCCAGTTGCTGCTGGACTGGAACTTCGGCTTCACCCGGCAGCGACTTGGGTCGACCTACGACCTGTCGACCGCCAAAGGGCTCAACGATCTGAAGATCCCCGGAACGAACAACGCGGGTGCTGCCGGAGACCCGACTCTCTACTACGGACTGCCCGGATTCGTTTTTCCCACCGGCACGCCGGCGCCCGGTACCACCGCTACCGGTATCGCCATCGCCGCTCTGGGCAATGCCCAGCCCGCCAATCCATTTCTCTTCCGCGACGAGCAGTTTGTCACCAACGCGAACCTGAGCTGGAACAAGGGCCAGCACGCCTTCCGCGGTGGCATCGAGTGGAATCACTCCATGCTGAATCACTTTCAG
>DASSKX010000584.1:0-2932 GCA_035689925.1 Acidobacteriaceae bacterium | reverse complement strand
CAGCGGGCAGCCGCTCTAACCATCCCAAGGTTACGGGTGAAACGGGAAGGGACGATGTTTGGAGAGCCATGAATTCGTCCGCGAGCTTGTGCCTCCCGGCGAGAGGGTTCGCTGCTCCTTGTCCATGCCCTGGAAGCCCTTCTTCCGAAGATCCCAACCGTAAATCCCAATACGCCATCTTCCATTTCGACCCGAGATCCATGATCCCGGGCCGCTGGTAGCGTTCTTGCACGGCGGGCCCCGCGATCGACGCTCTTCTCGCAAAGAGCACTCCTGGGCAGCAAGCTTTGCATGAACGGGGGATTACGGGCGCATTTTTATTGCTGAATTACTTTGGCGCTGCAGCCAGAGCCTCGCCTTTACGCAACCCCAATGTTCGGCAGAGGTTGAGGGCGTGGCGTGCATGGCGGAGAGCACAACCCCTGAGCTGCGCCAGAATTACGGCCCCCAGCAATGTGATTTGCGTCACATCTTGTCCCGAAGCCGCCTGCGAAAGTGCAGACTCAAAGCTCCCCAGGAGATCCAGCCAGAACTGGCGAGGAAAACACCTTTGCGTAACAGCGACTGTTACGAGGCCATTGCTCTATTCAAAGGAGAATACGATGAAATTCGCGATCTTAACCGCAGCAGTGACAGTAGCACTGGCGGCAAGTGCCCAGGCCGGAACGCTGCATGGCAAAGTGTCCGGCGCCAAAGGCGAGTCGGTCGTCTATCTGCAGGCTGCGGGCAAGAGTTTTCCCGCGTCCTCTCAGCATCCGGTGGTCAATCAGAAAGGGCTGATGTTTGAGCCTCATATCCTGGTCGTCCAGCAGGGCACGACCGTGGAGTTCCTCAACAGCGACACCGTTGCGCACAACGTCTTCTGGCCCTCAATCAATGGGGACAAGAAACTCGGCCACAACATGGGCACGTGGCCGCAGGGCGAGAAGCGCAGCTTCACGTTTACCAATCCGGGAGTGGCTCCGCTGCTGTGCAACGTGCATCCCGACATGTCGGCTTACATTGTTGTCTCGCCAAGCCCCTATTTCGCGAAGACCGACAGCGCCGGCAATTACGAGATCAAAGGCGTTCCGGACGGCGCGTACACCGTGACGGTGTGGCATGAGGGCAAGAAGTCGCAAACCGCTCAGGTGAATGTCTCGGGCGACACCAAGTCCGACGCCGCGATCAAGTAAACGCTCGGTTCGTGTACTGACAACGGGGCAGACCGGCAGAGGCCATCATGCTCAAGCGCTACGAAAACAAAACGGTGGACGCGGCGTGGCTGAACAGCAATTTCCCGTGCATGATGGCGTGCCCCGCGCACACGAATGCCGGCCGGTACGTGGCGCTGATCGCCGAGGGGCGCTACGAAGAGGCCTATCGGCTGGCGCGGGATCCCAATCCGATGGCCAGTATCTGCGGGCGGGTCTGCGCGCATCCCTGTGAAACCGCGTGCCGGCGCGGAGCGATCGACCAGCCGATTGCCATCCGCGCCCTCAAGCGCTTTCTGACCGAACGGCACGGACCGGAATCGAAGCGGCCGGTGGATGTGAATGCGGGGCGCATTCAGGAGAAGCTGCCGTACCGCGTGGCCATCGTCGGCGCCGGTCCGGTTGGCCTCTCGGCAGCGCACGATCTCGCGCTGATGGGTTACTCCGTCACAATTTTCGAGGCGTCTCCAGTGGCCGGCGGCATGTTGTATCTGGGGGTGCCGGAGTACCGGCTGCCGCGCGATGTTGTCGAGGCGCAGGTGCGGGAGATTCTGGCCACGGGCGACATTACGCTGAAGCTGAACACGGCGGCGGGGCGGGATTTCGCGATCTCCGACCTGCGCGGCCAGGGATTCGACGCTGTCCTTGTGGCTGTTGGAGCGCACAGCAGCCGCGATCTGGCGATTCCGGGTGTCGATCTGGACGGCGTGCATAAAGGCATCGACTTTCTGCTGAACGTTAACCTCGGCTACCAGTTCACCATCGGCAAAAAGGTGCTGGTGATTGGCGGCGGCAACGTCGCCATGGACGTGGCACGCTCCGCCGCACGCGAAGTCGTTCGGCAGCACGCGGGCGTTGAGCATCAGGAGCCATCCCGGGAGAGCGTCGAAGCGGTTGCGACACGAGAGATGGTGGACGTTTCGCTCTCGGCGCTGCGCCTGGGCGCGCGCGAGGTGCATCTGGTTTGCCTCGAAAGCCGCAAGGAAATGCCTGCGGCGCTGGAAGAAATCGCGGAAGCGGAAGAAGAGGGGATCATCCTGCACCCAGGCTTCGGCCCGAAGCGTTTCATCGGAGAGGGCGGCCGGCTTACGGGTCTCGAAGCCCTGAAGACGAAACGAGTCTTCGATGAGACAGGCCGATTCAATCCAGCGTTCCACGAGAACAGCGAGACGGTCTTCGACTGCGACACGGTGATCATGGCGATCGGCCAGGCGCCGCGGCTCGATTTTCTGAAGCCGGAGGATGGCGTGGAGATCTCGCGTCGTGGCCTGATTGCAGTCAATCCCAGCAATCTGATGACCTCGGCCGAAGGCATTTTCGCGGGCGGTGATTGCGTTTTCGGGCCGCGCCTGATCATTGACAGCGTCGCGGACGGCAAACGCGCGGCCATCGGAATCGATGAATTTCTCCGCGGCAGGGCGCACCCTGAGCCGGCCGTCGAGGTCGAGGTTCTCAGGCGGCACAGCATGCCTTCGTACCTGCTGGACCTGATCCGACAGCCGATTCCGACTGTGCCACTGGACCGCCGCACGGGCACGACCGAAGTTGAGCTGGTTCTGGACGAAGAAGCCGCGCAGATCGAAGCGCAGCGCTGCCTGCACTGCTGGGTCAACACCATATTCGAAGGGAACCTCGAAGACGGCAGCCTCTGTATCCTGTGCGGCGGATGCGTCGATGTTTGCCCGGAGAACTGCCTGGAACTGGTGAGCCTCGATCGGTTCCAGTTTGAGCCGGAGGTG
>DASSKX010000583.1:0-3468 GCA_035689925.1 Acidobacteriaceae bacterium | reverse complement strand
GCCACTTGCCGATTCTGGTGGACCCGAGCCACGGCACGGGCAAGCGCAACAAGGTGCTGCCGCTGGCGCGGGCGGCTGTTGCCGTGGGTGCTGACGGGCTGATGGTCGAGGTGCATCACCAGCCGGAGAAGGCGCTGTCGGACGGCATGCAGTCGATCCTGCCGGAGCAGTTTGTGGAGTTGATGGACGAGTGCTCGCAGATTGCAACGGTGCTGCATCGCACGGTGCCGCGGGGGATTGTGGCGGAGCCGGCGGCGGTGGCGCGGTAGGTTGCTGAGACGCATGCTGCACCTTTCACCTGTCTCCAAAACCGGGAGACAGGGGGCACGCGGAGAATCACGACACATGTGGATGGGTTTCCATGTTTCCGGGAGGCGTATTTCCTGGAGACATGGGGGACGCGGCGCGGTTGTTGCGATTGCAGTGCTGCTGCCGCTGATGGTCGGCGGATGCCGGCGGGTGCACTTCCCTAAATATCCTTCGAATTACCGCGAGTACGCGTGGATCACGAATGGCGGGAGCGACTCCGTTACGGTGCTGGATCTGGTGAACATGCAGCAGGCGGCGACGATTGGCGTTGGGGCCAATCCGACGGCCGTGGCGGTGAATGCGAAGCGCGATGAAGTGTACGTGACGAATTCGGGCAGCGGAACGGTGAGCGTGATCGACGCGAAGACGAATCGCGTGGCGGCGACGATCGGCGTGCATCGCGAGCCGCAGTGGGTGGATGTGGATGCGGAGAGAGAGCGCGCGTATGTCGCGAATGCCGGATCGAATAACGTGTCGGTGATCGATCTGGCGAAGCGGCGCGAGGTGGGCGCGATTGGCGTTGGCGAGGGTCCGGTGGTGGCGCGGATTGCTCCCGATGGGCGCAGCCTGGTGGTGGCGAACCGCACCAGCGGCAGCGTGAGTATTGTCGACGTGCACGACTGGAGGGTGCGGGCGGCGTTTGGCAATTGTCCGCTGGCGTCGGACACGGTGATCCTGCCGGATTCGTCGAAGGCGTTTGTGGCGTGCACCGGGGCGAATCATGTGATGGCGATCAGCCTGAAGCGGGCGCAGCCGCAGTTGCCGGGCGATGATGCGGATCACGTGCTCGATCTGCTGGATGTGGGGCCATCGCCGGTGCATCTGGCGCTGAAGCCGGATGGCGGCGAGATTTTCGTGTCGAACTCGGGCGGCGATACGGTGTCGGAGATTGCGACGGGGACGAACGAGGTGGGCGGCGCGTATCTGATCGGCGAGCATCCGGTGGGTGGCGTGGTGAGCGCGGATAATTCGACGCTGTGGGTGAGCAACTCGGCGGCGAATACGGTGGCGGCGTATTCGATTGACGACGGCATGCTGATCAACACGGTGTCAGTGGGCGATGAGCCGGGACGGCTGGCGCTGGCGTCGAATGGGTTTCTGCTGCTGGCGCTGGATGCGGGGTCGGGCGACGTGTCGGTGGTGCGGACGATCAGCTATAAGCCGAAGGGCGAGCCGGTGACGGGGTCGCTGTTTACGGTGATGCCGGCGGGCAAGCATCCGAACGCGATTGCGGTGATGGGATTCAATAGCAGGTAGCGGATACCGGATAGCAGATAGCAGAGCGGCTAGCGGCGGGCTAGGAGGGGTTTGGGGCTTCGCCAGACAACCTTGAGGTCTTCGCGTTCGAGGATCTTTTTCGCCTGGAGGCGGGCGTGGTTGGCCCAGGGTCCGATGGGATCGAGGCGCGCGTAGGCCAGCCAGTGGCGGAGGGCGCGGCGGCGCTCGTTGCTGCGTTCGTAGGCGAGAGCCAGGTTGTAGTGCGCGTCGGCGTAGGTGGGCGCGAGGCGGATCGCGGCGCGGTAGGCCTCAATGGCTTCGGGCAGGCGCTTCAGCTCGTCGAGGACGTTGCCGAGGTCGAAGAAGGCGAGCGCGTACTCCGGGTTCGCGAGGGTGGCGCGGCGGTAGTACTGCTCGGCTTTGGCGAAGTCGCGCTGGTTATAGAGGATGGTGCCGAGGTTGATGGCGGCGGGCGCGTGTTCGGCGAGGCGCAGCGTTTCTTCGTAGAGCGCCATGGCCTCGGAGGTGTTGCCCTGCTCCTCGCAGCGGACGGCGGCGAAGAAGAGATCGCCGATCTGGTTCTGGCGCTGGAATGCGGGGAGGACGCCCGCATCGACGGCGGCGATGCGCGAGGCGCCCGCTTCGAAGTCGAACTCGAACTGCTTCGCGACCGGGTCCATCGTGGAGCCGGAGTGGCGGAAGACGAGACGCGGGCCGCGGCGGGTGACGCCGGCTTCGAGCAGCGGATTGGCCATGCCGGAGACGGCCTTCATGGCGCGCAGGCTGGCGCGGATGCTCGAGGCCGAGACGCGCATGGCGCGCAGGTCGCGGAGTTTTCTGAGCTGAACCAGATCCTGGAAGCCGTAGTCGGCGGTGACGGCGATGAGTCCGACCTTTTCCCAGGCATTGAGTTGCCGGGAAGAGATGCGCAGTATGCGAAGGACATCCTGGCGGCTGTAACGGTTCACTAAGGCGGCCCACCACTCCTTCAACTTCCTCCCGATTATCCCTGGGCGCAAGCACGGGTACAAGGGTGGCGCAATAGATTTCCGTGGATAAGGCGGTACATAACCAGGTACTCCTGGGAGACTCCCGGCGCGGGCGGAGGCGCTGCGCGGAAGCGTTTCAGTTGCCGCTGGTCGATGACGCTGTTGTGGCCGGAGTGCTTGCGGGGCGGATGAGCAGAGCGGTGCGGGGGAAGGTGAAGGTGCCGCCGGCGTCGTCGATGACGTTGACCTGGCAGATGTAGGTGCCGGGTTTGAGGTTGGCGAGGGGCACGTCGAACTGGAAGGCAACGGCGCCGCGGTCGGGCTCATTGAGCTGCGTGGCTTCGACGAGAGGTGTCTCGAAGGCTTTGGCGCTTCCCTCGAGAAATTCGATGCTGGTCATGACGCGCACGGGCGGGCCGGATTTTGCACCAGGCTGCTCGCCGGGTTTTTCGCTGGGCTTGTCACCGGGCTTGGCGGGGGCGGATTTCTCGACCGCGGCTTTCGCGGGATCGTAGACCTCGTAGAGCAGGTAGAGGTGCTGGTCCTGGCGGAAGACGTGCGGCAGGTTGGGCACAAGCTGCTGGCCATCGCGAACGAGAGGGCTCTCCTGCTTCTCCTGTTTTTTGCCGGCGGGCACGCGCTGGCTGGCGACGACGACGGAACTCATTTTCAGCGGGACCTTGTGCAGGTCGGGCACGTTCAGGTCGGTTTCGAAGGAGCCCATGCGTCCGGTGAGGTTTTCGCGCACGACGAATTTCACGTGGTACTTGCCGGGCGGCAGGCTGAAGCCGGTGGTGTACTGCACGTTTTTCTGGCGCACCTGCTGCGCTTCATCGATGGCGAGCTTGACGGTGTCGCGTACGTCACCGATGTCGTGACCGGCGGGGTCGCGCACCTGTCCGATGATGTCCAGGGTGGCTTTGTCGCGGTCTCCGCCTTTGACGAAGGGGAT